>JAGGZE010000147.1 GCA_021162205.1 bacterium | reverse complement strand
GTTGTCGAGATGGCGACAAAACAGAGGTAAAAATGGCTATACCTAAATCACATTATTTAGTGCAATTTTTTGTCGGTGTGCTGACCGCGGATGAAAAACTTTGGGAGATTGCAAAAAATTCACTTTGCGGAACGACCTTCTCACGAAGTAAAAGGCAAAGGCGAGATGAAAATGTTCTTTGTGAGATAGAACTATATTTGTCGGCAGGTGTAATCCATCTCATAGACGGTCTACACCTAAGGGCACAAACAATCAATAACCGATAAGGAGAAAAAAATGAATAAAACATTTCTCCAAACCAAAATTGACGAACTCCTGAACCAACTCGAATCCGCAGAAGAAAACACTGATAAAGTGGATATCCTGAGCAGGCTTTCCGGTGCACTACGAAACTCCGACCCGAAGAAAGCAATGCAGTATGCCGAGGAAGGACTGGAGCTTGCCGAGACGCTCGGTTTTGAAAAGGGAATCGCTGAATGTTTAAATAATATTGGAATTATTCATAGAGAACAGGGTGATTATTCATCGGCGCTGGAGAACTATCAAAAATCATTGGAAATATATATGCAGTTAGATAATGAACAAGGAATTTCCAATTGTATGGCGAGTATAGGAATTATCTATTGGAATCAAGGGAATTATTCGCAAGCACTAAAATATCTCTATAAAGCGCTAGAGAGTAAAGAAAATTTAGGTGATAAACCGGGAATTTCTAAATGTTTTAACAATATAGGTAATATTTATTGGTTTCAAAATAATTATTCACAAGCATTAGAATATTATCATAAGTCGCTAAAAATGAAAAAGGAATTGGGCGATAAGGAGGGAATATCTACCTCTCTGAATAATATAGGAGTTATATACGGAATTCAAGGTGATTATCCACATGCATTAGAATATTTTATTAAGTCATTAAAAATATATGAAGAATTAAATGACAAAGATGGAGTTTCTACCGTTTTTATGAATATTGGGGAATTTTATTACTATCAGAATGACTTTAATCGTTCATTAGAATACTATAATAAGTCACTAAAAATATTTGAAGAATTAAACAATAAAAATGGAATTGCTAACTCCTTAATAAACATTGGAAGCGTTTTTGTTAAAACCCAAAAAAGCCAAAAAGCCATAAAATATTTAATGAAAGCTTTGAATATAGTAAAGGAAATAGGTGCAATGAAAATGGAAATGGAAAACTATGGAGTTTTATCGGAAGCCTACGCAAAAAGTAGAAAATATAAGAAGGCGCTAGAATACTACAAATTATATAAGGAAACTAATGATAAACTTTTCAATGAAGAGAAAAGCAAACAAATAACGAATATGCGTGTAAAATACGAGACAGAACAAAAGGAGAAGGAAGCGGAAATATATAAACTGCGAAATGTCGAACTCGCGCAAGCAAATGAAAAAATAGATAAAGCACACAAGGAATTAGCGGAAGCATATCGGCAACTCGAAATCGTCTCGCGAACGGACCCGTTGACATTGCTCCTTAATCGCCGCGGATTCCTCGAACAAGTTACACATGAAATTCATCGATATGAGCGAAGTGGCAAAGCATTTTCCATTATTATCGCCGACATCGACGATTTCAAATCATTCAATGATTCATTCGGGCACGATTGTGGCGATTTTATTCTTACAAACTTATCACAAATTATAAGGAAAACTTTACGGAAACAGGATTCCGTCGGCCGCTGGGGCGGAGATGAATTTATATTATTATTGCCCGAGACACCGATTGATGGAGCAATCGTTGTTGCCGAAAAAATAAGAAAAAAGGTAGCAAAATTATCAATTTCTTATAAAGATAAAAATCTTTCAGTTACCATGTCATTTGGAGCAGCGGTCATCGAAAAATCGTTGTCTATAGACGAGTGCATTAAAAAAGCCGATGAATCTCTATATCAAGCAAAGGAAAGTGGAAAAAATATGGTAATGCCTAAATTATGAGGATATGATAGCGTCTCGATAAAACATTTATTATTCTATTAGTTCTTTTCTGAACTTCACTTTCGTGGGGATATTATGTAAAGAATTTCGATTCTCAAATCACAGTTTTCACGAGCGCGAGGATAAAAGTTGTGGAACAAGGGAAACAATGCACTAAAAACAGGCGGAGCCTGCCCGAAGGGATGATATATTCACAAATTTTATTTATTCATCTTCGATAATAACAGCGGTCCCATAAGCGAGAAGTTCCGCAGCATTTGTCATCAGGAACGATGTAGCGAATCTGACACCTACCACAGCATTTGCACCGAGAGCATTGGCCTCGGCAACCATTCTATCCAACGACTGTTCCCGTGCTTCCGCCATCATCTTTGTATAATCGGTAACTTCACCGCCGACAATATTTCGCAGAGCCGCCATAATATCTCTACCGATATGTCTCGCTCTGATTGTATTTCCACGCACAAGCCCTAAAACTTTCACAATTTTTTTACCGACTATTTCATTCGTTGTTACAAGTATCATCGTTCGACCTCCTTGTATCGTTCGTGTTTGAGTGCAAAAATGCGTTCCCGTATCAGCGAAACTAATAGAACAATCGTTCCTAAAATCGATACTGCGATACCGATTCGGACAAGAATCGATATTGTCGGGTCGAAGAAGAAATCGGCAATAAGTATATATGCGCCATAAGTGCCGAGAATAATCGCACCGATTGAAATTAATATCCAGCCGAATCCACGCTCGATACGATTGTATATTCCACGCCAGTAAGTTCGCCAAAATGTATCAGGCATATCTGGAACCGACATTTTGTGCAATACATCCCTAATTTTTCGCATTTCATCGAGTTCGAATGAGCAATTTTCACATTGTGCGATGTGTTCCTCGACCGCTTTTCGCTGTTGCGGTGTCAATTCATCATCGAGAAAACCTGCGAGTAAAATTTTTATTTCATCGCATTTCATAATTCTCCCTTCCAGAATGGACGCAATATTTGGGCGAGTTTTTTCCTTGCATAGTAAAGCCGGGACATCACTGTCCCGATTGGAATTTCGAGAATTTCGGCTACCTCTCTATATTGCATCTCACGCAAATCGATAAGAATCACAATCTCACGCTGGTCTGTGGGTAGAGAATCCAAGGCATCCCAGACCATTTTCTTCATCTCATCGTTTAAAATGTCGGTATCGGTATTATATTTAGAAATATTTCGCGCTTCATCGAGTTCGCTTTCTGCTTTGTGAACAGTATCTCGCTGGTGATTGAAACACAAATTGCGAATTATCGTATAGAACCATGCCCTGAAACCGGTATTTTCATTCCATTTGTGTAGGTTTTTCCACACACGAATGAATGCTTGTTGCGATATATCGTAAGCCGTCATAGAATCTCCTACAAAACTGTATGCAATTTCGTAAGCCCAGTGTTTATATCGTTCGACAATCCGATGAAACGATTCTTTATCGCCGTTACGAGCAAGAACCAAATCGTCGAGGTCGATTTCCCTATCTCGATTACTATACCCCACTTCGCTCCTTTTTATTCGATGAAAAATCCTATTT
>JAGGZE010000024.1 GCA_021162205.1 bacterium | reverse complement strand
TTTCATAAGTATCTGTTTTACAAAAAGTTCCTATCGAAATAAAGCAAATTCAAAAAATTTTCAATTCTATAATGAAAATATCTATCGAACAAATTCTTATCCAATGGTTGAATAAACGGACAAAGCAGTTATACGATATCGAAATTGCGCCTGAAATTTTTGAGCCAGATAATTTTGAATTCGGCGATTTATCGACTAATTTACCATTTAAACTAACAAAAGCTGTTCGCAAAGCACCGAATATCATCGGGCAGGAAATATTGAATACAGATATTCCAAAAATATTTTCACAAGCCCAAATTGCAGGTGCCGGCTATATCAACTTTTGGCTTTCCGATGATTATTTGCATAATAACATAATAAATATCAATAAACATCCCGATGAATGGGGCAAATTCTCGACCGAATATTCTAAAAATATCCAAATAGAATTTGTTAGCGCAAATCCAACAGGTCCATTGAATATTGTCTCGGCTCGAGCTGCTGCTGTCGGTTCCACAATCGCTAATTTGCTCGAATCCATAGGGCACAATGTGATTACCGAATTTTATGTCAACGATGCAGGCAATCAAGTGCGTTTGCTCGGCGAAAGTTTCCTATATCGAATCGCTCAAATTAAGGGTGAAAATGTCGAAATGCCCGAGGATGGTTATTTGGGAGAATACCTTGTCGATTATGCCCGTGAATATATCGAGAAATCACCCGATGAAAATCCTAATGAATGGATTTTGCAGAAAATCTTGTCCGAGCAAAAGGAAATACTCGCACGATTTAGAACGCATTTCGATAGTTGGTTTTCCGAAAGTGAATTCAGGAAAACAGGTAAAGTCGAACAAGTGCTTCAAAGACTTATAGACAAGGGATTAGTATATGAATACGAGGGAGCAAAATGGTTTAAGGCATCGCAGATAAATCTCGATGCAAAGGATTTTGTCCTTGTGAAATCCGATGGACAATGGGCTTACGGACTTGTGGATATCGCTTATCACGCTAATAAGTTCGAGGAACGCGGTTTCGATATCGTCTATACGATTTTGGGTCCCGACCATCACGGACATAAAGCTCGAATGGAATCCGCTATGAAAGCTCTCGGGCATGATGACAAATTGAAAATTATTATACTTCAACAGGTCAATCTTATCGAACAGGGAAACAAAGTCAAGATGTCTAAGCGAGCCGGCAAAATAATAACGATGGATGTTTTACTCGAAGATGTCGGTGTCGATGCGGCACGGTATTTTTTCCTCGCACGCAAAGCTGAATCTCATCTCGATTTCGATTTGGACCTTGCCAGAAAAACATCAGATGAAAATCCGGTGTATTATATCCAGTATGCTTATGCAAGAATTCAAAGTATTTCGCGGTTCGCTAAAAACAAAGGTGTAAATATCGAAAACATCGAGACTCAATCGGTAGATTTAAGCATGCTTACTCGCCCCGAGGAAAATAATCTTTGTCGGAAAATCACTAAATATTCTATCTCGGTGCAGAATGCCGCCGAATCATTGCAACCGCATATCATTCCATTTTATCTTTTGGAATTGGCGAAAATATTCCACAATTTTTATACGAAACATAAAGTTGTTTGCGACGATGAAAAACTTACGCTTGCGCGGGTAGCACTTATATCTGCGATTGCGAATATTATAAAATGTGGGCTTGCAATATGCGGAATCGAAGCACCGAATGAGATGTAATTTCCAATCGGATTTGAAAATAAGAGTTTATTTTTGTAAATATAACTGACAGCACAGTAATAAGTTGATAATAAATAATTAAACAGGAGTGGTATAAAATGCCAAGAAAGAAAAAAACAGAAGATGAACAGGAGCCGAAAAAGAAACGAACAACTAAAAAAAAGAAAGAGAATGAAAGTTCAGTTCCAGAAAAAGAGAAACCTAAAAAGAGAACAAGGAAAAAAGCTGTAAAAAAAGTCGATGAGGAAACAGCAACGGAAGAACCTCTTCTTTTTGAAGAGACTCCGAAAAAAACAACTCGTCGAAGAAAAAAGAAGGAAATCGAGGAAAAACCCGAAGTAAAAGAAAAAGCAGAGAATCTGCTCGAAACGAAAACCGAGGAAATTAAAGAGGTTGAAAAAACTGTCGAAAAAGAAAAAAATGCCGATAAAGTTGAAAGGACAGCTGAAACTTCATCGGCAGAGCAACCGAGAAGTTGGCGAAGAAGAACCGACCATAGAAACGGCAATTCTCTCGCCGATTACGAACGAAGTTCCCGAGATACAAACTCTACAGGGCATAGTCGTGTGAGAATATATCTCGAAGATATTAAGAGAACCGACATCGATGAACTTCTCAAACTCGCTAACAGATATCGAATAGAGAATCCGCAAGCTTTGCGTCGCCAGGATTTGATTTTCAAAATCCTCGCAGCGGAAATCGTTCATAAGAATGCTGAAATCTATGGTGAGGGTGTTATCGAGGTTTTGCCCGATGGCTATGGTTTCCTGCGACATCCCGAATATAACTATCTTCCAGGTCCCGATGATATTTATGTTTCACCATCACAAATTAAAAGGTTTAATATTCACACGGGCGACCGTGTATCTGGAATAATCCGTCCACCGAAGGATACCGAGAGATTTTTCGCGCTTCTGCGAGTAGACCTTATGGATGGTATCGACCCGGAAATTGCCAAGCATAAAATTATTTTCGATAATCTAACGCCACTTTATCCCGAGGAAAAGTTTGCTCTCGAACACGACCCCGAGGAGCATACAACCCGTATAATGGACCTTTTCGTGCCGATTGGAAAGGGACAGCGATGTTTGGTTACATCGCCTCCAAAAGCTGGAAAAACTATACTGTTACAAAAAATCGCCCGCTCATTGATTCACAATCATCCCGAAGTTATGATGCTTATTTTACTTATCGATGAGCGTCCCGAGGAAGTAACCGATATGAAACGGTTCATAGATAAAGAATGCACTTTGGTGGATAAAGCTCCGAATATAGAGATAATTTCATCCACATTCGATGAAAATCCCGAACGGCATGCTCAGGTATCCAATCTTGTTGTCGAGCGGGCAAAGCGTCAGGTCGAGCAGAAACGCGATGTGGTAATATTACTCGATTCGATAACGAGATTGGCGAGAGCATATAATAATATCGCTCCTCACAGCGGTAGAATTCTCACCGGTGGAGTCGATGCCTCGGCGCTTTCCAAACCGAAAAGATTTTTCGGTGCGGCAAGAAATATCGAGGAAGGCGGTTCGTTGACGATTATCGGCACAGCGCTTATCGAAACGGGTTCTAAAATGGACGATGTCATTTTCGAGGAATTTAAAGGCACCGGCAATGCCGAAGTCGTTCTCAGCAGAAGACTATCCGATAAAAGAATTTTCCCCGCAATCGATATAAATCGCTCGGGAACACGAAAAGAAGAGCTTCTATTGGAAAAAGATACATTGATGAGAGTTTGGCTTTTGCGGAAAATCCTTTCCGAACTGAATCCACTCGATGCGATGGAATTTCTGCTGAATAAAATGCACACCACCTTAACAAATAATGAATTTCTCAACACGATGGCGGAATAAATAGAATAATCAGCGCAGTAAAAGAATTTTATGCCATTCGTTTTTGTTTTTAATCAAATAAATTCCGACCGGCATACCGCCGAGATATATCGGCGGAGAAAAATCGCCGATTTTTCGACCGCGAATATCGTATAGTTCGAAATCTATCTGCGGAACGATATTTATATAATTTTGCGTGGGATTGGGATAGATTCTCAGTTTCATCGGCGGTTCGAATGATTCGGTTATTTGGGCGAGTGAACCTATGTATTGTGTTGCGAATGCTGCAAGATATTTTTGAGCGACCTCGTAATTGTGAATTATTAGAACACACTCGTTATTGCTATGAAATCCTGGAGCGGACCAATTCATCGAACCTGTCAAAACAAATGGATTGGATAATGGATGACGAGAATCACCGATTAAATATTTACTATGAATAACACCAGATGAAATAGTATCGGTAAACACTCTATATTCACAGGTTGGATTCCAATTATAGATTGTATCTCTATCGGTATTTTCTCCAAGCATATCTTTATATACATTATCACGAACTCCAAAAACTCCATGCAAATCTATGCCGTGATAATATAGACTTTTCAATGAATCATCCATATTTTCGTCACCTCTCGTAAATCTATTTATACAAAAATACACTTCATCATTTATAGAATTTATTCGTTTGAAAATCGAATCTTCATATTGTTCTTTTTGCGGCGAAAAATAAAGTTCACAAATAATATCATCTCTCTCGAATATATGTTGAATAATATCAGGATAATTATCCCTAAAATTTGCCGAATCTTCGTTAGGAATATCGCCAGAAGAGCCCCAATAGACATCGAATTGTTTTTCCAAAGCCTGAGAAACTCGATACCAATGTATAACTACTGTATTATTTGCGTCTCTTTCCAAATTTTGTATTGTCAAATTACTACTCGAAATAATAGATATATCATTTGTTGTATCATCATCTCTGCCATCTATGATAAAAAATTTGCAGTGCATATAATAAGATGAACCACTACCAAATCCATCATCTATTTGTAATATTCCCCAACTGCCAAGTGAATCGAGGACTTCTTCATCATCGAAACCATCATCTGTAATAACTCGGAATTTAATCTCTCTATCGATTGCTTGTCTGATTGCAGGAGCTAAAAAAGTAAGTGAAGTATTATCCATATTATACACGCATATATCCACAGAATACTCGGCGCTGTCAATAAATTCAGCCAAAAGACTGTCCAATCGCACATTCCAGCCATCGGGGGGAATACCGATATGAAGAGTCGTATCCACATTTTTAGAAAAATAGACCTTCACTTCTTGCGCATCGACATTCGATATTACGATTAAGATTGACGCAAACAAAAATATGAATATTTTAGTATTTAAATGAAACATTTTTACATCACAATTATAATTTTAAGTGCCTGTTGCGTTTGGGGACAGACAATTCAAAGTCCCGAAAAAGCACAGGTCGAAACGACCGCTGTTTCGCGATCGCAATTTGCTCCAAATCCGACAGTGGCAGCACTTCTTTCGACCACTATTCCCGGTGCAGGACAAATTTACAATCACGATTGGTGGCACGCTCCGATATTCATCCTCGCCGAGGGTTTTTGTCTATGGCGAGCATACGATTTCAATTCGCAAGCCGACAGTCTCTGGGATTTGCGAAATTCACTCGACCCTGAAACTGCCGAATATAACCAAACAGGCACAAAATTCGACGATGCCATCGCCGAGCGAAATACATATATTTGGATATTCGCAGGCGCAAAATTCCTCGACATAGTCGATGCCTATATCGGCGCTCACCTGTTCAAATTCGACGATAAAATGAATGCTCCGCTGTCATTAAATTTTGTTCCGACCACAAATAGTGTCAAGTTAACTCTCGATATACGCTTTTAATCTAATTCTATACAAATTTCGCAATTTTGTCAGAAAATTTTGTGCGGTATCGCTTTTATAATCGGCGAATGTCCATTGCATCGGCACAAATTTCCCGCCGCGCCAAATTAGTTGCATATCGGCATAGACACAATCGCCTATGTAAATTCGATGCGAAAAGTTTTTGAACGATGCGAGAATAATTTTCGCCTCGGTGATATATCCAGGGTCGAGATTGATTTTGCGCTCGCTATTTTGTGCTAAAATATTCTCGATTTCGGTGCAATCCCATTTCAATCGAATTAAATCGTCGGGCGAATGCAAATCGGTGAATGCTACCCAGAACCGAATCAGATTTTCTCCCATTTCGGGTCGATAATAATCGGTGAACCTGTCGAAACCAGTTTTGTCGGATATTATTTCGATTTCACCCCATTTCTCACAAAGTGAATTTTTTGCAATCTCCCAAAGTTTTTCATCCGCGGTCAGCACACCGACAAAAAATTGCACTAAATAATGTGATTTAGGTATAGCCATTTTTACCTCTGTTTTGTCGCCATCTCGACAAC
>JAGGZE010000182.1 GCA_021162205.1 bacterium | reverse complement strand
TGAAATCGAAACATTTCGAAAGTGTGTCGATTGGAATGATTTCAGGTGGAACAATATCGGGGCAAAGCCCTGTTACGCAGGTGTCCTCGCCCCAGTTGCAGAACGAATCCCGCATAACCACGCGGAATATCACACTATTACAGTTTAATGAATCCCAGTTAGGATGCCAGACAAAAAATGTATCTGAAAGAACCGTATCTATTGTATCCGAGCCGCAGATTATCGAAAGCGTTCCCGGTTGATGACTCCAGAACATATCGCTCACCGACCAGTTCAAAATCACAGAATCGGGAAATTGAATCTGAACGGGATAATCGAATATGTTCACATCTGGCGGACGAGAATCCAACGGTGCAAAATAGTATGCGGTGTCCGATGAATCCAGCGCGGATACAATAATTCTTGCACTCCAATCGCGACCCTCGATACCGGGGACATCGGTGGATAATATCCAATTGAAACAATGGTCTCCGGGAACAATGTTTATGCCGAGGTCGCCTTCGGCATCGGTTACAGTCGATGGCGAAACTGTCCAACTAACTCCTCCGTCATCACTGAATTCTATGGAAACATCCGCAGGAATCGAGTCGGGGCTGTCGATTGTATAGCAAATTTCAACCGTATTTATACCATCGCAATCGGTTTCCTCGTTATACTCGATAGATGCAGCGGTCGGGGGAACGAGTGCAAATGTATCATACTCGACCCAGAATTTATGGAGAACCGCTATGTCATCACCACCACAAAATTCAACTTTATATTGAAAATACCTGCCGAGTCCATCTATGTCTGTGCTATCGGGTGTATCGAGAACAATGCCTGGAATAGGTCCATTCCAAGGAATAGATGAAAAAGTCGATATATCATTGCCTGCACGCCAGTAGAATGCAATAGAATTATCATACGGAATGCAGGCATCCCAGCCGATACGATGCCAAGCAACCGTTTCAATCCCATCGAGTATCGACGATGCAAGAGTGCCGATACTGGCATAGGCGAGTATCATATTATTCTCATAGATAATATACTCATCACCAAAAGTTGTGAACAAATCCATTGTTGGAGCGCAGTTTTCATTGTCTGCATTGGCAATATATAACCAATGACTCCAATGTGAACCCGCCGGTGTATAATCTATAGTATATAAAGTAAAATTGAGAGGAGATGTGGGATTTTGCCGCAACCAACCCACTTCGCCATATGTTCCTGCAATGTCTGGGAAACCATCGAGGTCGATATCTGCTGCCATTGCACCATCTTCATACATACCGGTCATATCTGTCCATAACATACGAGGTGTGAAATTTATTCCCGTGCCATCATTAATAAATGCAGCAAAACCAGAATTAGGGAAAAATGTTCCTAAATGCGGCACTCCAACCACAACATCCAAATCGCCATCCATATCTATATCCTCGGGATATATACCATCCAAAGATACATCATCGAACCCACTGAAACCGAGACTAAAATTTCCATCACCATCATTTATATAAATCTCTAAATTTTGAATTGCATTACATATATCGAGGTCCCCATCATTGTCCATATCTGCTAAATAAATTCGCCACCATGATACAGAAAAAGCGATATTTTCTATCGAAAATAAACCGCTGCCGTTATTTCTATATAATACTATACTTCCACCGTTATTGCCGACTATATCTATATCTCCATCATTATCGACATCTCCAGTAGTTAAATAACGATACTTATTACCACCTGTCGGTGTATCGAGATAGTGCTGATGCCAAATTGCACCATCCTGTTCGAACCAATCGATGCTATGATATCTGCTTCTGACAATATCGATATCACCATCGCAATCGAAATCGGCAGGACAAATATAAACCACGGTATCATCGTAAGAACCCGTTTCGATATCGTGGGATGTATATGAGAAATGTCCTATACACTCATACCATTTTAGATGGTCGGTATAGCCAATCAAATCTATGTCGCCATCATTATCTATATTTACTGGCTGAAAACCTGGTCGGTGATGTGAAGAACCTGTTCCAAAGTCGATTATATGTTTTATCCAATTTAGATAATCGACTTCACTGGCTACAAGCGAAACACTATTGGGAGTTGCAGTCGTAACGCTTTCCCGCTCGGCATATTGCGTTCCCCAATTCAAAACAGGTTCCGATATTCCGCTGCCTCCCATCCAATCAGTCTGTTCGACAACAAAATCGTAAGCAAACACCGATGAGAAAAATATTATAACAACAATCATTACATTTCTCATCTTTTCTCCCAAGAAAATTATTTAAAATGAAATTATTTCAAAAGAATAGTTTTTCTGATAAGTATATTATTTTGTGTTTTCACTCTAATAAAATAAACTCCAGATGACAATGGTATTCCATTATTATTGCATCCATCCCATTCTACAACTGAAATATTTTTATTTTCGGTAGAATTTTCAATATTATTGGATTGTAAATTACGGACACATTTGCCAGTTATAGAATATATATCGAAAGATATAATATCATTATGAACAAAATTTTCGATGATAATTTTTTGATGCGAATTAAATGGATTTGGAGAAAGCATTATCATCGGAGATTCGGGTTTTGAAACAGATGGAGATTCTTCGATACTCGATATATCTGAAAAATCGATGATATATAAACCATCGTTCCTTGCGGTTACAAATGCAAGTGTATCCCGAAAATCTACCGCTTGAGCGCTGCCGCCTATTTGCATATATCCCTCACAGGTAATCGATAATGGATTTGTTATATCGAGGCACAAAAATCCCTCGTTCATATCCGCTATGAACGCTCTTATGCCATTACTTTTGACATCCCTGACATAACCGCCCGTATTATAACTTCCCAGCAGTTCTGGTAATGTCGGGTCGGATACATCGAAAAGCAACAGGTCTCCAAACCATCCATCTGCGACATATAAAATATCATCGTATAGAAAACATCTAATCGAATAGCCATCGGTATCGTAAGAACCGATTTCTGTTATAGCATCCAACGAGGACATATCGAGGATTTTAATACCCTGATAACCCATAGTGATATATGCGTAGTTCCCCCGAATAAAAATTCCCTGATAAGTTGCAGGAGAATAAGTTCCCCAATATCCCACTAATCTCAGAGCAATGGGGTTGGAGACATCGAGAACTCGCAAACCCCAATCTGCATCGATAACATAGGCATAATTTCCTTGAACCTGAATATCCATCGCCTTGTGAATATCTGTGTACCAGGATAATTCGACCAATGTATCGGGAAAAACAGGACTCGATGATAAAGTATCACGAATGAAATTTCTATTCAAAACGACAATTCCACCGCCAGCGGTTGAGTATGAAGCCACATAAACGAGTGAATCGACAGCCCATAATGCAACAGCATCGCCGTGAGTATCGAAATATCTTGCGACTTCGACAGGATGATTCGGGTCAGATATTTTAACTTCGCCGATACCATTGCTATAATCTGCGGTGAACAGGACACTATCTATAACCATAACATCGCTGTGTTCGGTATATGCGAATCCTACTGGGAGATAACTGACACAGGAAACATTTGAAGCGGCAAGTAAAATAAGATTTCCAGTAGCATTCACAGAAAGAAGTGTCCCATCATCTGAATAGGCACGTATCCTTATTCTTGCAATAGTAGATATATCTATACTAGGCAATGTCCATATATATGAACCATCATCGGGAGTCGATGAAACAATATCTTCCCATGTCTCACCATTGTCGGTAGTATAATCTATTCCGATATGGTCTATAAGATAAAGAGTATCTATGGTTTCCCATGTGATTGTCACATCTGAATACCCGATTAAATTATCACCTCTTGTCGGAGTCAAAATATTTATACTTATTCCTGTTCCACCAGCGGGTTCGATAGTTATAACAATATCCCAACTATCATCACAAGGGCAGGAAGTGCCAAGTGTGTATAATGGCCACGAATGTTCACCATTATCCCAGGTATTATGTATTATAACAAGTGAATCTCCAGCTGCATCGACTTCATAGCCGTATCCTGTGGTGGCGTGGTTTATTCTGCGTCCAGACGGATCATAATAGGAAAGCACTGCCCATACAAAAGGACGATTATAAACATTGACTTCATCGAGTATCCAGGACCAATTAAAATGGTTGGTAGGACTACCATTGGGAGATATCCGTGATTCAAAAGAATACCCATTAATATCGTTGGCAACAACTAAATGTGCAGCAGGCATATTGTCGGGATTTGTTCCACCGGTTTCTAATGTATCGGTATCCATCGCTATCGCAAGTTCACATTGAACATTGGGAACATTTGGAACTGTCGTATGTGTTACTACATCGTAGTGGTCGTAGAAATAATCTATCAGCATACCATAACCCCGTTCATTCCAGTAGCCGAAAACCATTGCAGAAGATGTAGGTGCGCACCCGAAACTCCATAGATATGCTGGAACACCATCGATTCGACCATAATCGATGACATCGAATGCCTCGGTTTCGAATTCGCCATCGAAATTCGCCCAACTCGGAAAAACCTTTCGAGGAATTACCCAATCTGCAAAATAATCGTTCCACTGGTCTTGTGTTTTTTCCAAATCGGGACGATAAGAATTTATATATACGCAACCCGATTCATTCTCGAATTTGAACCATACAGATGAAGTCGATAGGAAAAATATCCCTACAAGTTTCGGTTCATTTCCCGATAGTGTTTGTTTTGCTTTTTGAAGTGCACGAGATAAAGTCGCATAATACGGTGGCAAACAATCGGCAATATCTAAAATAGGCGGCATCGTTTTAACAGCAGAAACTATGATATATCCATATTCGCCGGTATGCCAAATATCCGAGAGCGGAATATCGGCAGATTGGACAAGATTCTCAAAAGATGGGAAAGTGTTATCGGAAAATGAAAAACAAAACATATATGCATTCAGATTCCCAGCCGGGTCGGACATTGGAATCGGCTCGCTAAATGAGCTGACATTCCATCTATGAGCAATTTTAAGCTTAGCAATCTTCTCCACAGTTTGAAGTGATACGGAGTTAATTGTCCTATTCAGCGGAACAAGGTCGATTTGAATCCCAAATGCTGTTCCCAGAAAAAATAAAAATTGAAGCACATAAAATAGATAACGTTTCATTTTGCTCTCCTTAAATTAGTTTAATATTTTACTTTATTATACCATTATTAATAATAATTTCAATTTATCTCGCCACAGTAACCGTTCCCTCGCAAACGACCTCGCCATCGACCTCGATGACATAAAGATAAATTCCGATAGGAACTTGTTTCCCTTTCACATCTTTCCCATACCAACGCGATTGAATTTTTGCCTCGGATGTCGCATTCACAGAAATATCTTTCACCAAAACACCGTAAATATCGTAAATATATATATCGGCATCTTTATAAATCATTCCCGGGAAATTGAATTGGCAAAAATCGTTTTGCTCATCGCTATTTGGAGTGAATGGATTCGGCATTCTCGCACATCCAAAATCGGGTAGAATGAAAAATTGCCAGTTATAATCGGCACAGTTCGGTCCGCAGGTATCGGGATTATCACAGAGATGCAAAGCTATATCCACTGTTTCACCCGGAAACCAGAGCATCGAAAAATCATCGGGACTAAACAATACCCTGCCTGTGAGTGAATCCGAGGTTATATTTGCCAATACATCATCGAGTGAAAAAATTCGTCCGCGAATCTCGAACCAACTCGAATCGACTAAAACTCCCGCAAGATTATCGGTGAAATCAATTTCTATACTCTGATGAATATCCGCTACTGTATCGCTGTCTGCAGGAGTTATGAGTTCAGCCAACGGAGCTTGAAAATCGAGATAAAATGTCCAAGATGGATTATTTTGCAGCACATTCCCATAATTGTCATCGGCGAAAATAAGAACTACATTCACAGTTTCGTTATTAGACCAGAAATCGCTATCGGGTAAAAATATCAATGTATCGTCGGAAAATATTAGATTCGGACTGTAGCAACCGAGTGTATCGTTATTTATTACGACTAAAATTGTGGAACTGTCCACACCATCGCTGTCTGTTATCTCAATCCATATTTGCTGGTCGATACAAGCGGAAATACCATCGGGTAATATATCTTCCGCAATAGGACCTATGCCCGCGATGGGATAAATCAAAGTATATGTCGTGCAGTTCGGCGGACAGGAACAGCCATAATCGAAAATACTGTCGCAAATTCGGATATTGAGAATTAGTGTGTCATCCTCGCCGAGATTTGTTATCGTAAATGAATCTATTCCACCGATTGCCGGCAAAGTATCTCTCGCACCATCGGGATGAATTATAATAGGCACAGTATACATCAAACTCCACCATATACCCGCGATATTATCATCGGCATTCAAATCGAATGTAGTTTCACCCGAAGATAGAATACTCGGTGATGGCACAGGTGAAATAGTCGGTGGTTCGAGGTCCACCACAAAACTAAGACTCTCATTCACAACAGTAGTGCAATGTCCGGCGGTTATCAATGAATCGAGTATGACAAGAACAGTATCGCCATTATTCCAATTGTTCCATATTGATACATCGAATGTATCCCAGCCTGCACGTTGAAAATTCATTCGACTCGAACCGCCCATTAAATTTAATGTATATCCATCATCGCCATTGCGAACAATAACTGTGGAATATGTCTGGAAAGTATCTGGATAATCCCAATATGTTGTTTCGGCGAGCATAAATTGTGCAGTTTGCTGCGGGCAGGATGTAAATATCGGCGGTTCACCGATAGGACATATCGGTTCTGCAAGAGCGAGTTCACAAACTCCACAATCTTGCACAAAAAGTCCTGTTCCAATACAAAATATTGTGTCGGGAATGAATCCCGCTGCACCATTGCAAACAGTGAACACCGCCTCGAGTTCGCAATCGAGGTCGATATCGGCAATAACGGGGGATGTGTGAATATGAACGCCGAGATGAATAACATCTATCACAGAACCAGTTACCCCATCGAGCCGGCAAAAATCCCCATTCATAGTAGCGATAAAAATACTCAATATATCGCCGAGAACAGGATAACAATTCGTCCTTTGATTATTTCCGCAAAATTCCGCCCATGGAGCATTATCATCGTTTTCGCCGGCGATAGCCGGTGATGATACTATCGCTGTATCGAGATTCGTTTCCCATATCAAACCGACCGTTGTCGGCGGATTATAAGATAGACAAACGACTCTTCCACTCATATCTGCGGCGATAATTTCGAGTTCGCCATCGCCATTGACATCGGCAATCGCCGCCGAAGATTTTACATTATCTCCCATATCGAATGTTGTCATCTCGGCAGCAGAAATTGTGCCGTCGCCATCTTCATCGCCATCTATGAGATAGAGTAAATTATCGAATGCACCGACAATAACCTCGAGGTCGCCATCGCCATCGAAATCTGCAATAGCAGGCGATGCCTCGACAATATCTTCACCACCGGTTGAAATTATCCATCGCAAAGTCCCAGTTGGACCATCTAAACAATATATATTCCCGCCCGGTGTCGGGAAAAAAGAATAAGTGGGGGAGTATCCATCGCCGACAACGACATCCATATCACCATCTGCATCGATATCGCCGACAGCAGGGGTAGAGATAACAGGCCCCGTAGTTTCGTAGAACCATAACACATCCCAGTCGCTCCCATCGATTCCGCCACCTGTTCCATAATCGTAGAAACAATCTGAATGAGCGGAAACCGAAAAAGATATTCCATCATCGACTCCATCGGATGGGTCGGCTTGAAAACAATAAATCGCATTACAGGGATTGTTCCCTATTACAATTTCAAAACCTGAAACATCGGGAACAATATCCGTTACCGCAGGCGATGAATGCCACATAAATGGGCCATTAAGATGCGGTGGCGATGGAAAAGTCCAGATTAAACTGCCGAATCTATCGAGTGTTTCAACATTCCATCCACTCGTGGTTCCGCCAACGATTTCGAGTTCCCCATCGCCGGGATTTATAAAATCCAAAACAGCAACAGAACTGCGAGATTCATCTGTATGTGTGCCGACTTTCCATTCGAGATTGCCGAGTGCATCGAGACAGTGCCAAAGACCCTGTGAAGTTCCAGTAGAATCGGTAAATGGAAAATATTCATCGCTGCCTGTAATAATTTCCATAAATTGGTCGGGTTCACCTCCAATAGAATTTACATCGGGACCGAGATTGATAATCGCAGGACTTGCACCGAACGACATTCTATCATATTGGTTGCTTAATCCGTATCGCCATTCGATATGGAAAGCTTCCGCCGAAATTAGAAACGACAATATAATAAAAATTATAATGCTACATTTTTTAGATAAAATATTCATCGATTCGATTTTCGTTTCATTTAATAATTCTGAATTCGACCCTTCGATTTTTGGCTCTTCCCTCGATTGTTTCATTATCTTCGATGGGTTCGCTTTCGCCATAACCCTTGGCAGTGAGATTTCTCGCAAATATATCGAAATTTTCGAGTAAATATTTCCGCACCGATTTCGCTCTGCGTTCAGATAGTTTTTGATTATATTTTTCCGTTCCAATCGAGTCTGTATGTCCCGATATTTCGAGTTGCCAATCGGGATGTTTCTCGAGAACTTCGCCGATTTTATTTAATAAGTAATAGGAATTGGAATTTATTTTATCGCTATTGAACTCGAAATGAATCTCGTTCGTAACAAATGCACCCTTATTTTTCAAGTCTCTCTCGACATAAAATTGTTTAGGTTTTACAGGTTTTTTATATGGACATCCTCGTTCATCGACAATCGTTCCAAATGGAGTATGTGGGCATTCGTCGAATTCATCCCAGACACCGTCGCCATCCTCATCCGATGGTTTTGGAATACTAATGATAAACGAAAGTTCTAATCCAAAATGCACCAAACCTCGCCATTTGCCGACACTTTCATTATGCTGACCTGTGGAGTAGCCCCATTGGTCGTAATCTGTGATGGTAACCTCGAGGTCTTTAATGTATGGTGTAGCTTTGAAATAAGGTGTAATCGCAATATGTTTCGATAGAGCAAAATCACATCCCAAAATCACAGGGACATAAGTTCCTTTCGATGCCGATGAAACATCGGTCGATAGACCGAATACAGTATCTTTTGCAGTGAAACTGAACGACCATATACCGATACCTGTCATAAAAAATGGATTTATTTTATCTCGCGGTAAAAATTCGGCACCGAGTAGAAATTCATAACTCATATCATACCAATCACTTAAATCGTCGTATCGGTTGCCAAAATTATCCCAATATACGAGACTATCGGTATTATGAAATATCATTCCACCCTGAATTCCGAAACCGAACACGAGATTTTCAAATCCCGGTGTATTTATTCTACCATCGAGACATAAATCGAGATGACCATTATCCCCAAAACCGTATTCACTACCGAAGCCGATGGTGCCGAGTTTCAATTCATTTTTCTGCCACGGAGTGGAAAATGCCGAAATAACCATTAAAAAAATAACAAACAACAAAATCGACTTTCTCATAATTCCTCCCATCTTAAGTGTTTGTATTTCTGTTAAATTTAATATATTTCTATAAAAATAAAACCTTTTTAATACGATAATTTTTTAAATAATTATCTTGCCACAGTAACCGTTCCCTCGCAAACGACCTCGCCGCCGACCTCGATTACATATAAATATAATCCCTGTCTGACTTTTTCGCCATTATTATCTAAACCTTTCCATCGGG
>JAGGZE010000153.1 GCA_021162205.1 bacterium | reverse complement strand
ATTTAAAATTATTAAATTAAATTGGAAAAAATAAAATTAAAATTGGAGGGATTATGAGAAAGGTTTTTATCGCTGCATTTGTGATTATGCTGACTGGCTTATGGGCGCAGTATTCTGGAGTTTACGAAATATATTCCGCCGACCAAAAAATCGGTGAATGTAGATTCGAGATGAAAAAGCACCCGATGGGTTTTGTTCTGAGTGCTACCACTACAATGACTATCGCTGGCACACAGACGATATATACATCCGAGACCTATCTCGATGCTGGCTATCATCCATCTTCTTACAATGTAAAGGTTTCGATGCCATCTGGGAATCAGGAAATCTCGGCAATTTTCGAGCATGGAATGGTCAACATCACGGGCAATGCTGGAATTAAACAAACCGAGCAAAAAATCCCATTCGCTAGAAATGGCTATATTTTAGACCAGAACCTTTTCGCGCATTTTTGGATACTGAACAATGTCATAAATCCCAGATTGGGCAATATCGACCTTAATATCGTAATCCCGCAACTTATGACATCGGTTAAACTCGATGTGGTAAATGAGGAACAGAAAAAATATAATGGAAAAGATGCGAGTCATTTCATCGGCAAACTCGGCGATACCGATATTGAGCTGTGGATATCTCTCGATGGTAAAATCATTTCGGTAATCTATCCTACACAGAAAATCGAGGTGAAACTCGGCGAGATAAAATCGCTTGCTGAGGAAAGTGCAAAACTTCCCGAGGGCTATAATCCGATTTCGGACAATGAGATTTCAGATAAGGACTATATGAAACCGATAT
Source organism: bacterium (assembly GCA_021162205.1). GTDB lineage: Bacteria > UBP14 > UBA6098 > B30-G16 > B30-G16 > JAGGZE01. The sequence goes on along the minus strand of JAGGZE010000153.1, from coordinate 8,844 downwards.
TCAAATGCAAAAAGTTTAAGGTTCACATAAGTTTCGACCCACAGGGCAGACTCGATAAAATATATCTCAATCGCAGACAGCAGACATATCTCGGTTCTATCGACCAGCATTCTGTCGATGGGGAACTCGACATTCAGAAATTGAGTCATCGAGTTACATTATCCGGCGAATGGCCCTTACTCGAGCCATTGGTCTCCGACCCCGAATTCAGTGCACCCGCACCGGGAATAGATTCCGATGACGATGAAATTATAAATCGTGCAAATGCAATTGTCGAATCTGCAAAAACTATCTGGGATGCCGCAAGGGGTATAAATCTCTGGGTCAATCGCAATATCACTCTCAAACCAGTTCGATATACTGCGAAGGATGCGATTATCAAAGGCAAGGGCGACCCGCTGACAAAAGCTTTAGTTTGCACGGCAATGTTGCGTTCTATCGGTATTCCTGCAAGAGTTGTGCAGGGTATTTTATTTGCCGATGTCCAACTCGACCATAGTTGGGTCGAGGTATTTCTCGGTCAGGAGCTCGGATGGGCGCCAATGGACCCGACTACCAACGAGGTCGATGATTTGTCTGCTCGACATATATCGCTATGGGTCGGCGAGGAAAAACCACCAGTCTATGCAAAGGATATAACTATCGACAAAATTAAATGAACCAGAACGATGACAAAATCAGGACTTTTTTCGCAATCGAAATTCCAGATAATTTTCGGAAATCGATAAAAAATAATGTAATAGATGTCTTGAACAAGTTGCCGGTCAAAGTCAAATGGGTGACAGAACAAAATATTCATATTACTGTGCGGTTTATCGGTGAAATTGAAATTGCGAAAATAGACGATATTGTCGATAATGTTAATAAAAGTATTGGGACTATCGGTGAAATAAAATTGGAACTCTCTCGAATCGGCTATTTCGGAAAAAATTCGCCGAAAGTGATATGGATTGGATTAAATGGTGATATAGATAAACTCGAGAAAATTCACGAGAAAATCGAGCATGCCTGTCGAGATGCTGGGAGCAAAGCCGATTATAAGGAATTTTCACCACACATCACATTCGGGCGGGTGAAATCTCCATCGCATACGAGTGAACTCATTGAAACGATAAAAAACATCGAGATACCTAAATTAAATTTCAAAACCGATGAACTCGTTCTTTTCAAAAGCACTTTAACACCGGCAGGACCGATATATGAAGCGATAGAGCGATTGAAATTTTGATGTTTTCCATCTCCCGCTGGGAAACGAATAAATTGTGATGGTAATATTCGGCTAAAATTAGATTTTTAATAATTTCATTTTTTTTTATGATGATAGTGTAAAATCGAACATGCTCGAAATCTAATCGGAGGTATAAAATATAATGGCGAAAAAGGAAAAGAAAAAAATCCATACTATGGATGAGGCGCTCGAATCAATCGAGAAACAATTCGGCAAGGGCTATCTCATTCGTCTCGGCGATAAACCGATAATGAGTGTTCCTGTGATACCATCGGGAAGCATCTCGCTCGATTATGCACTCGGTATCGGCGGAATTCCAAAAGGTAGAATATCCGAGATATATGGTCCGGAAGCATCGGGGAAAACCACGCTTGCACTTCATATTATTGCCGAAGCACAAAAGAAAGGTGGAATTGCCGCATTTATCGATGCCGAACACGCACTCGACCCGACTTATGCACGCACACTCGGTGTCGATATCGATAATCTCTGGGTTTCGCAACCCGATTTCGGTGAACAAGCACTCGAAATCGCCGAGGCATTGGTCAGAAGCGGTGCTGTCGATATTATTGTCGTGGATTCTGTTGCTGCACTCGTTCCCAAAGCTGAACTCGAGGGCAATATGGGCGACCAGAAAATAGGTCTTCAAGCGAGACTTATGTCGCAGGCACTTCGCAAATTGACATCGGCGGTTGGAAAATCATTTACTTCACTCATTTTCATCAACCAAATTAGAATGAAAATCGGTGTGATGTTCGGCAATCCTGAAACGACCAGCGGCGGAAGAGCATTGAAATTTTACTCATCGATTAGAATCGAGATAAGGCGTGGGCAATCTATAAAAATCGGCACCGAGAATATCGGTGCGCATACTTTTGCCAAAGTCGTTAAGAATAAGCTTGCACCACCATTTAGAACTTCTGAATTCGATATAATCTATGGAAAAGGGATTTCAAAAACAGGTGAAATAATCGATTTTGCAACGCAGCTCGGAATTATAGAAAAAAGCGGTGTATGGTATACTTATAAAGGTGAGCGACTCGGTCAGGGACGCGAGAAAGCGAAGGAATTTCTCGAAAACAATACTCAGGTAAAGGATGATTTATTCCATCACATAAGGAAAGAACTCGATTTAGAAATAAGCGATGCCGAGGATAAAAAACCCGATGATAAACCTGCTGCTGAAAAGGAATAAAAAAAATGGTGAAGAGAACGCAAAGACCCACTCAAAAAGAAACAAATAAAGGTTTATTATTACTACCTGCAGTTTTTTGCATTCGCTCTTCCCGACAAGTCGGGAGTCATCGCGTAAGCTCAACATTAGGGAGCGACCTCAATTAGTAAATTGTTAGGGGTCTTTTTGCCTCTCCACCGAAATTAATATAATACTATTGAAAAATAGTGCAAGGATTATTTTATGGAAATTGCAAAAATAATTGGAAATGTTGTTGCGACAAGGAAAGATGAACTCATCGAGGGATATAAACTTTTGATGGTTCAAGCATTAAATGCCTCCGATATGACACCGAAATCATTGAATCTCGTTGCTATCGATACAGTGGATGCAGGAGTCGGCGACATCGTTCTGATAGTGCGCGGCAGTTCCGCAAGAACCGCAACAGGAATGAATGGTAGACCTGTCGATGCTACGATTGTCGGCATTATAGACGAAATTATTCTCGATGACAAATCTGTATTCAAAAATAATGGACAGTAAAATCCTCCTTAAAATATTAAAAATGTGACTTCTGCAAAATAAAAAGGGGCTGTCTGCCCCTATATGTCCATATCGTCATCGCTTGATGATTGCGGTTTCTTTTTTATACGATATTTCTCGATATTTACATGATTGCATTTAGGACATTTGTCGGCATCGGCAGGATATTCTGTGCTGCAAAATGCGCATACCACTGTTTTGGGATTATCTGGTTTAATTGCGGCAAATGATGTTGCAGATTTGGGAGATTGTGTATGTGAAACCGTCCTTCGAGGTTTTTGCTGTCGCACTTTCGATGGCTTGTATTCGGGAGTAGATTTTTTGGATGATGCCAAAATCCGCTTTTCTAATATGTTCACACGAGAACGCATACCCTTAACATGACGCTCCATACTTTGAATCTTGGTAAACATCCGTTCGAGTGCCCATGCGATTATAAGAATTGAAAAAGCTATCAAAACAATTTGTATATTCATAAATACTCCCCTTTTTCCTATCAAAATATTTTTTTTTATTGCATTGTCAAGTTAAACAAATATATTTGTAAAATGAACGAATGGATGAACATATTATTTTGGGCAATTGTAATTGTCGCAGCGTATATCGTTGCGAGAATTATATCCACTGTGTTAGGCGAAATCCAAAAAAAAATTGCATCGAAAACAAAATCCAAATTGGACGATTATATACTCGATGCAATTCGTAAAAAACCTGTGTTGCACATTTTTCTACTTGTCGCAATGATATGGATTGTCAACGATGCCGCTATAAATTTCCCATCCGCGAATCTCAATATTATATTGATTCTCCGAAAAGCATTGGCGATATACGGAATTTTAATCGGTGCATTTATTGTCGATGGAATAATTCTTGCAATACTCAAATGGGCAAACGAGGAATTGAAACACGGTTCAGAACTTTCGATGCTGCACGCATTTTTCCCACTATTGCGAAAAATAGTTCGAACACTTGTGTTCTCGGTAGCAGCCGTCATAGTGCTTTCGTATCTCGGAATCGATGTCAGTGCATTGATAGTATCGATGGGAGTCGCCGGCGCAGCATTGGCACTCGCCGTGAAAAACACAATCGAAAACGCTGTCTCGGGAATATTGATTATGCTCGATAGACCATTCAGAATGGGCGATAGAATTCAACTCAGCACAGGCGAGGTCGGCGATATTTTCGAAATCGGGCTGCGAAGCACAAAAATACTCACTTTCGACAATACACTAATCATCCTACCTAACTCGAAATTGCTCGATGAAAAAATCGTTAATCTATCGTATCCAAATCCTGTGATACGAGTGAAAGTCGAGGTCGGTGTCGCTTATGGCAGCGATATCGAACAGGTGAAATCGATAATGGAGCAAACCGCACGCAATAACGAATTAGTTCTCGATAACCCTGCACCGATGTCATATTTTATCAATTTCGGCGAAAGTTCGCTCGATTTCGTCTTGATGGCTCGCGTGGAAAAATATACCGATGCATGGAATGTCGAAAATCGACTGCGTGAAACGATATATAAAGCATTTGCCGAAAATAATATCGAAATCCCATTCCCGAAAATGGATGTGAATATCAATACTACAGAATGACAACTTTGTTGTCGGGTCCCGACTTCATCGGAATTCAGAAAGACGCAACGCACAAAAACAGGCGAACGCCTGTTTTTCTTGTCGAAGTATAGACCGTCCGCCATGTCCAGGATAGAGAATTAAATTATCCGGGAGTTTTAATATTTTCTCGATACTTTGAACGAGCATTTTTACATTGCTGTATGGCAGGTCGGTTCGTCCGATTCCCCCGTTGGCGAAAACTGTATCGCCTGAAATGAAAATATTTCTATCGATTATGCCGATTCCACCCTTTGTATGTCCTGGCAGGTCTATTATTTTCGATTCGGGAAAACCGAGTTCGATTAAAATATTCTGCGAAATCGGCTCGGCAGAAACCGATATATTATCTGCGAACATACTCGAAAAATTCATATCGGGATTTGCGAGCATTTCGATTTCATCGTGATGAGCGTAAATAGGGATTTTGAATTTTTCAGCTAAAAAATTCACTGCACCGATATGGTCATAATGTCCGTGAGTGAGCAAAATCGCTACAGGTTTTAATAATAACTCATCGATTTTGGATACGATTTTACAGCCATCTGCTCCGGGGTCGATAAGCAAAGTGCTTTTTTCATCATTAGATAACAAATAGCAATTCGTGTCCAATTCCCCAACGATAATCCTCGTTATATCATAAGGCACTATTTCAGGTATTTTGCGGACAATTCTCGCTTTCGATTCCATTTTATTTCGACTCCTTTTTCACTTTTAAGGTATTGACAAAAAAATTTTTTGCAAGATTATTTTCTCATTCGAAAAAAAATAAATTCTTTTATAACACAATATTGTCGAACAAGATACAACAATTCGATTTTCGAAGTTTCGAGTAAAAAATCCATAAGATTTGGGCTTGCGCAAAGTTTCTTTTTTCATAGAAAGCATTAAAAAACATCGAGATATAGAAACTAAAAAACTCATAACCATATAAAAATCAACGACTTACCTTGACAAACTCGATTTCATTCGTATTGTTTTATTCGAGGGAGGAAAAGAAAATGGAAAAAGAAGAAATAAATAAAAAGGTCTCGATAACAGATTGCTTCAAAAATGTGAACTTTTTTGAGAAACCGAAAATTTTTAAAGAATTCACAGATAAAAAAATAAACAAAACCAGGAGGTGCGAAATGAGAACGGTAGGATTTTTACTCGTAGTATTAAGTTTGGGGCTCATTTACGGGCAGACATTCGTGAGCGGCGATGTGGAGGGCGTATGGAATGCTGCAAATTCGCCTTACATTGTAGATAATATAGTGCGAATCCCAGTAGGTGATACATTGATAATCCAATCGGGTGTCGATGTAATATTTAATTTTAATGGTGGTATATTGGTAGATTCGTCCGCTGTTTTGCGAGCTATCGGAAATTCCACCGATTCGATTTCTTTCACTGCTCAAAACCCCGACAGCGGATGGATGGGAATTCGATTCGACCATTCACTCGAATATTCTGCGCTAAGCTACTGCAATATCACAAATGTAAAAATACAATCGAACGGTTCGGAATTGAACGATGGCGGCGCAGTTATTCTCGATAATTCAGATGTGAATATAATGCACACCACGATTTCGGATTGCTCTACAAATCAATATGGCGGCGGAATCGATTGCATTCATTCTAATCCGAACATCTATTATTGTGTAATCGAGAACAATTATGCTCGTTTCGGTGGCGGTGGAATTTCACTTCGAGATGGCTCGAATGCAGTAATATTCAACAGCACAATCGAAAATAATTCGGTAGCATTCGCTGTCGGAAATGGTGCAGGTATCGCCAGTTTTAATTCTTCCCCTACAATTTCAAGAAACATAATAAAAAATAACGATGCTCCCACAGCCGATGGCGGCGGTATCTATATCGAAAATGCCGATTCTACTACTGTAATCGTGAATAACAATATCGATAATAATTCAGCATATTATGGCGGTGGAATTCATTCGGTCAATTCGACCTGTAGTATCGAAAATAACGATATAAACAATAATTCTGTAACATCCGATGGCGGTGGAATTTATTCATCGAATTCCAACTTGACTATAGTCGGCAATCATATCGAGCAAAATGTCGCACCCGAGGGAAATGGTGCAGGTTTCTATGGTCAGGACGATGGCGATGGCTATATTATCTTTTCTGACAATTATATCAGAACCAACTCATCTTTCGACAATGGTGGAGCAATATTCGCCGACAATTTAACAATGACTGTCGATGGAAATATTATTACCGACAATGTTTCCCAAGGTAAAGGCGGTGCAATTTTTCTCGATAATTCACAGGCGGAAATATCGAAAAATGACCTTTCAGATAATCATTCTAAAACTGGTGGCGCAATCTATACAGATAATTCTGCAATCAAAATTCTACTCAATATAATTTCGAGAAATACTTCTTATGATACAGCTCCATCCGGTCGCGGCGGCGCGATAGTTTGTCTTAACGCGAACAATGCAGAAATCGCAGGCAATTTAATCTCCAGCAATTCATCCTCGACAAATGGCGGTGGACTTTATATCGATAATTGCTCGAATTTGATATTCACAAATAACACTGTCGCAGACAACAATGCATCGGCAGATGGCGGCGGAATCTATTCCAATGCCTCTTCGATGGCGATTGTAAATTCGATAGTATATGGCAATTCGGCTGAAAATGGCGGCGAAATCTATGCCACAAATTGCTCGCTTTTCCTCGGTTATTCAGATATTCTATTCTCTGAAATCTTTTCGGATAACTGGTCGAGCTGCGTATATAGCGATGGAATCACCGATGCCGAACCTGGATTTTCTCTCGATGCAAGGTATAGTCTTACACCATTATCATCTTGTATCGATGCAGGTGTCGGCAGCATATATATCGCATCGTGGGATACTACAATAGATATGCTCGCTTACGATATCTATGGAACCGAACGACCTCAACTCGCGGGCTGGGATATAGGAGCAGTCGAATATATCGGATACGGTGCATTATCATCTGTGGAAAATCACAAACCGATTTCAACTGAAATTTCGCTATCGACATATCCGAATCCATTCAATTCCGAAATGAAAATCGGCACATCGATTCCATGTGGAGAAAATATGAAAATATCGGTCTATGATATATTCGGCAGGAAAATCGGCACAATTTATAATGGCATAACCGAAAACGATAATCAAACTTTTATCTGGAACGCCGATAACGAACCATCGGGAACATATGTTATCTGTCTCGAACATAATAACCAGATTTCAGAAACAACAGTGAAATTGGTTAGATAATCACTCGAGCCCCATTTGTTAAAATATATCCCCCTCCTCGGTCTCCTCGATATTTGAAAAAATATCGGGGAGCACCCGTTCGGCAGGCATTCGCCTGTTTTTTGTGTGCAATTTTTCTTCCATCAGAGTGAAATTCATTGTTGCACCTGCTTAATCAAAATAACCATATCGAAATGCTGGGGCGACAATGAATTGCTGATTCCATCAGCAAGAAAAGTCGCCACTAAAAAGAGCCGAAGGGCTCAAGAAGAACCGCAGGTTCCCTCATCCGTCCCGACCAGTCGGGACACCTTCTCCCAACAAGTGGGAGAAGGAACAGATGCCGAGCATTTCCTTAAAGTCCTTCTCCCATTCACTGGGAGAAGCACCCGTTCGGGTGTTTTCTTTGTGCAACTTCCCTGATTGCAAAGCAATCATTCCTTGTTGCACCTGCTCGAGCAAATAACCATATCGAAATGCCGGGGCGACAATGAATTGCTGATTCCATCAACACGAAAATTCGCCACTAAAAAGAGCCGAAGGGCTCAAGAAGAACCGCAGGTTCCCTCATCCGTCCCGACCAGTCGGGACACCTTCTCCCAACAAGTGGGAGAAGGAACAGATGCCGAACACCTATTTTAAAAATCCATATTCATAGACTTTCGGTTTTATCTTTTCCGCAAGTTTTTTTAATTTATCTCTTAGGTCGCCTATTAGTTTCATATAGGTTTCGTCGTCGCTCTTGTTGTTCATTCTCCCACTTTTACCCCTGCCTTGAAAATGTTCTCTTATATCATATAGGGAGGCATTTACATTGCAGTTTGGCTGGGCGTGATAGTATTTCCAAAGTTCACGACCTGCATCGAAAACAGCCTTTGCTTCTGCGGAAAATTTAAGCGGTGTAGTCCGGTTTTCTTTAGATGAGAACATATTATTCTCTGTTTTGGGTTTTATCTTTCCCTTTATAAAATCGGACATAAAGTTGCTTTCAAACTTCTCATGGGAATTGACTTCTTCTTCGGTGAAAGGTATCCAGTGGTT
>JAGGZE010000144.1 GCA_021162205.1 bacterium | reverse complement strand
GTGTTTTAACTTTCTGTCCCAGAACATCGTATATAGAAATATCGATGTATGTTTTTTCGCCGATAGAATAATCGATAGATACGATAGAATTAAAAGGATTCGGTTCTATAGATTTAATCGCGAATTTCTGAGGTGTTTCATTTCTCTCGCCGATACCGACATCTCCGATGTAGAACTCCCAGCAAAAAGGCACGGGAGTATCTGGATGAGTCCAATCGAGATGTCTTCCGAGATGGTTCGGACCATACCCTTGCGAAACCATATCGGTGGCTTCCTCGAGACAGACATAAACGGTTTCACCCTCGGAGAAACTTAATCCCGCCTCGCCCGTATTGAAAACAAGAAGCGAATCATCTACCCAGTGCATACCGGAGGATTCCATAGTATATTCTATGCTATTGACGGAAATAATTATAGACTGCTCATTTATCGGTGCCCATTCAATATATTTTGTGCCACAGTATGGAAATTCGAGTGGTTCACCTAAAGTATCGACACAAAGTGTATCCTCACATATGCAATGTGGAAACCATGGCTCCCAAGGATTAGGATATGCAGTTTGTCGAATCCATACTGTATCGAGAATAACTACACTAATTATGGGAGAAGTTGTATCGATATGGGTATATGGAACAGGTTCAGGATGGGATGCGGAAGGACCGCTATAATCGACAATAAGAGGTTCCCCCTCCTGTTCCCATTCACCAGCTAAATTTCTTATCATAAAATGTGCAATGCTGGGAAGATCCCATAGATAAGCTACATAATGCCCAAATCCTGGTGAATTTATATCCCCTGGATTTATACAACAAGGACCTTCGTAAGTTCCCGGAAAATGACAACTATCAGAACATACGAAATCAGGTCTGCTTCCTCTGCCTTCAGGGATTATCGTTATAATTCCCGATGTATCTGATAAAGTATCGATAGATATAGAGAAATCTTGTTCCGATGCCCAGCATAATAAATCATAAACTGAATCTGGTAGCTCGGGTGGTCCTCCGAGTGTCCACCAGTAAGTGGGGCCTGTGTTATAGCTAATGCATCCCCCATAAGCCACAATTTCAAACATGAATGACGACCAATCTATCCCCACCGAATCGTGAATGAAAAGCTGAAATCCCTGGAAAACATCGGATGTGGCATTTATGTAATCGTTTTTTTCGAGGTGGAAACTTGGACCAATTTCTTCTTCATCCCATGAAATATGCTCCATAGTTTCAGTAGGTTCAATTATTTCTATGATTGGACCATCTGCAAAGAGAACATTTATTGATAAGGAAAATAATGTAATAATAAATATCTTTTTCACAATATACCTCCAAATTTTCTCCCCCTCCCAAAAATTTCAGGAGGGGGAAAATCTCACTTTTTACTTATTTCATAAGAATCACTTTTGTTATTTTCCTTTCATCACTAGTTTTAATTTTAATGAAATAGATTCCAGAAGGAAGTGATTTGCCATATTCGGTTTTACCATTCCAATTAAAGTTATGTAATCCTTCGCATAATTCCCCGAAGTTTTTGTTATATATATTCTTGCCATTGGTATCATAAATTTCCAAATTCACTTGTTCATCTTTTGGAAGTTCTATTTTTATCTGGCATCGATAACAAATCACTTCCGAGATATTCTGGGGGGACCGCGAAAAGAAAGCATACCGATAGATAGATACACTTTTGCAAGATTTTATTCAAATCATTTTGAATATTTTTCATCATCATCACTAATTATATAATATATGACTGAAAAATTGAATTGCAATGATTATTTTAAAAATTTTTGTTATTTCTATTGCGAGAAATGAAAAATTCCTGTTTTTAGTTCGATGTTTAATGAAAAATATTTTAACCTATATTTATAATTATGTCATCGTTTAATGAAATACTCATCGCACTTTCGGGTGGAGTAGATAGTGCCGTTTCAGCATATAGACTCTCGCAGATGGGTTTCAAAATTGTCGGTGTTACATTCAAACTCTGGGAATTTTCAGGCGGTAGTATCCGCAGAAATAATCTGTGCTGTTCGGACGATGGAATCGCAGCGGCGAAGGAACTATGCGAGAATCTAAATTGCAAATTCATAATCGAGGATGTCGCAAAGCAGTTTCGTGCGGAGATTATCGAGAATTTCATTCAGGAATATAGAAATGGTAGGACACCGAATCCTTGTGTAATATGCAATCCACAGATAAAATGGGCTCATCTAATAGCGCTCGCCGATGAACTCGGTATCGAAAAAGTAGCCACAGGGCATTATGCTCGAACTTTCCGCCGCTTCGACGATAGATATAATCTCCTTCGCGGTGCCGACACTCGAAAGGACCAATCATATTTTCTATATCGGTTGACACAGGAATATCTCGCGAGGACGGTTTTTCCAGTCGGTCATTTGCGGAAGGAACAGGTCAGAACGATAGCCGACAATTTCGGTTTGCCATTGTCCTCACCTCGTGAAAGCCAGGAACTTTGCTTTCTGCCCGATGGCAATATTAAATCTTTTATGCGAAAGTTTATTCCCGATGCGACCGAACGAGGACCGATTTTCGATTCGGCTAACAATAGAATCGGCACACACAACGGTATCGCATTTTATACAATCGGTCAACGTGAGGGTCTCGGTGGAGGATATTCGCAAAAGATGTATGTTCTCGATATTATTCCATCTGAAAATGCAATAGTTATCGGTGCCGAAAACGAACTTTGGAAAACCAAATTTTTGATGTCGGATATAAACTGGATTCAAAAAATCGATAGAAAATTCGACTGCACAGTTAGAATAAGGCATTTCCACAAGGATTCTCCCGCTATTATCGAACCGAATGGCGATAGTGCTATTGTCGAGTTCGAAAAACCCCAGCGAGCCATAACCTGTGGTCAATCGGCGGTTTTCTACGATGAATTAAAAGTTATCGGCGGCGGAATTATAGATAAAATAATGTGTTAGAATCGTCAGCGTTGTTTACAAATTTTGTTATTAGGTAAATCTGTTTTGTCTATTCAATGGTTAATTATAAATGTCAAATTCCAAAATCCCAATGACAAATGAAACCCAAAGCCCAAAATCCAAAACAGATGCGCGCCGAGCTTTGACATTTATTCATTTGGATTTGATTTGACATTTGAGCTTTGACATTTGGATTTAATTATCGGCGATTCTGTGAGTGCGACGGTAACGCTGTGATGAGAATGCCAAAATCCAAAAACCAAAATCCCAATGACAAATGAAACCTAAAGCCCAAAATCCAAAACAGATGCGTGCCGAGCTTTGACATTTATTCATTTGGATTTGATTTGACATTTGAGCTTTGACATTTGGATTTTTTATTGCATTTTCCTTTTGTTGAATTTAATTTTGGATTTCCAAAAAATGTAATTAATCCTTTTTTCTTGCTAATCACTTCATAAGTATTTAACTATAAAAAAGTTCGATTTGGAGGTGCATTTTCGAGGGCAAAGAAATTTTACAAAAATCGTTGCGCGAAATTATCGTATTCGATGGCGGAATGGGAACGCTTTTGCAATCTAATGGTTTGCCATCGGATATTCCACCGGAATTATGGAATATCGAAAATCCCGATGTAATCGAACGAATTCAGCGGAATTATGCCGAATCTGGTGCACAGGTCTTGACCACTAATACATTCGGTGCATCGAAACTGAAACTTTCCGCTTATGGTCTCGAGAACCAGCAAGCGGAACTGATTAAATCCGCAGTGGAAATCGCCAAACGAGCATCATTAGGCAAAAATATCGCAATCGCCGGCGATATCGGTCCACTCGGGATATTTCTTCAACCATTCGGCGAACTTACATTCGATTCCGCATATCACGAATTCTCCGAATATGCGGTTGCTCTTGCCAAATCGGGCGTCGATTTAATTATAATCGAGACGATGACCGATATTCTCGAACTCAAAGCTGCTATTCTCGCTGTCAAGGATGCGACGAATCTTCCTGTTATCGCAAGTTTTTCATTCGATGAAGGCGACTGCTCGGTTACCGGCACTCCACCCGATGTGTATGCGATTACAATAGATGCACTCGTTCCCGATGCACTCGGCACTAACTGCGGAAAAGGAATTTTGCCCGTTATCGATGCTGTAAAAAAAATGCGACCATATACCGCTCGACCGATTATCGCTCAACCCAATGCTGGTTTGCCGAAAGTGAAAAATGGCAAAACTCTTTTCCCTGCGACACCATCACAAATGGCTGTTGCAGCTGTCGAGATGTGGGAACTCGGTGCAAATATAATCGGTTCCTGCTGCGGTTCGACACCGGAACATACTGCAAAAATTGCCGATTCTGTTCGTGGAAAAACCGCTAAAAAATTCGATAGGAAACGAGGTTTTTTTGTAACGAGCCGCGTAAATTATGTCCATATCGCCGACGACGAACCTGTGCGGATTATAGGTGAGCGAATCAATCCATCGGGAAGGAAAAAATTCAGTCAAAAAATTCAGGATGGCGATATCGGGACGATAAAACTCGAAGCTGTTCGCCAATCCGATGCCGATATTTTAGATATTTGTATCGCAGCACCGAATGTCGATGAGGAGAAAATGTTGCAGAAAGCGGTTTCATCGGTATCGAACATCGTCAATCAGCCGCTATTTATCGATTCTACCGATATCGATGCCTTGAACAGTGCGATGAAAGTATATCCTGGATTGCCGGTTATAAATTCGATTTCGGGTAAATCTGCCGATATCGAACGATTGTGCAAATTGGCGAAACGATGGGGCGCAGGTTTTGTCGCTCTTGCACTCGATGACGACGGGATACCGAATTCCGTCGATGGTAGAGTAGCGGTTTTGCGGAAAATTATAGATTATGCCGATTCGCTCGACATTTCGCGGAATAGAATTATCGCCGACCCGATTATGCTGCCGGTTTCCGCCGATTTCGATAATCCTGAAATTACTCTTAAATCCATCGAATTAATCGCTCGAAAACTTAAAATTCCTACTGTTATCGGGCTTTCGAATGTATCGTATGGGTTGCCCGCTCGCTCGATTGTGAATTCCGCGATGCTCGCAATTGCAATAAATTCGGGGCTTTCAGCGGTAATCGCCGACCCGACAGACAGCAGAATTATCGAGATACTTTATGCTGCGCAGATTTTCGCTAACAAAGATGACAAAGCTTCGAAATTCATCGGTAAGTTCGAGAAAATCAAATCGCCCAATCTGATGAAATGCCTACGGAATCGCTTCGTGAGGACATCCTGCGTGGAAACTCCGACTGGGTGCCACGACATATCGAGGAGGAATTGAAAAAATCGAACGACCCGCTTACGATAATGAACGAAATCGTGATTCCAGCAATCCGCGAAGTCGGCGACAAATACGAGCATCGCGAAATTTATCTTCCGCAAGTGATTGCAGCTGCCGAGGCAACGACTATCGCACTCAAAATCTTGAAACCGATGTTTTCGGCAAAAGATTCCGAAAAGGGCAAAATCCTTGTAGCAACAGTCTATGGCGATGTCCACGATATCGGCAAAAATCTCGTGAAAGCATTGCTCGAAAGCCACGGGTTCGATATTGTCGATTTGGGCAAGAATGTAAAATCCGACAGGATAATCGAGGCATTATCGGGCGAAAAGTTTTTCGCAGTCGGGCTTTCAGCATTGATGACAACCACACTTCCAGCGATGGAGCGAACGGTTCTGCTAATTCATCGAGAATTTCCCGAACTGCCTGTGATAATCGGTGGTGCAGCGGTCTGCGAGGAATTCGCACAAAAAATAGATGCGAATTATGCCAAAGATGCTGTTAATGCCGCAAAAATCGCAGACAGACTTTGCCTGTTTTTATCGAGTAATTTTCCTGTCTCTTCCAGACGGGACAGCAATAAATAGCAGATGAAATGCTGTGAACAAGGGAACGAGCTTTGCCTGTTTTTATAACTTTAATGGAGGTAATAATAAGTAATCAGAATGAAAATTTAATCGCTTATTGCGGTCTTTATTGCAGCGATTGTCCACTTTTTACAGGGAGAATTGCCAATTTAGCAAGAGATTTGAGAAAAGAATTAAGACAATCGAAATTCGATAGAACAGCGGAATCATTGTCCAAAATCTCGTTCTTTAAGATTTTCGAGAATTATCCGCAATGTTATGAAGTGCTTGGTGAAATGGTAAAAATGCGGTGCAAAAAGGGATGTAAAAACGGCGGCGGTCCTCCATTTTGCAAAATTAGAAAATGTTGCCAGAAAAAAGGTATCCAGGGTTGCTGGGAATGTGATGAATTTGAAACCTGTGAGAAACTCGATTTTCTACGGGAAAATCACGGTGATGCTCACATAAAAAATTTGCGGAAAATAAACAAAAAGGGAATCGATGAATTTTTGAATGGCAAAAAGAATTGGTGAAACCTATGGCAATCGATTTCGAGAAAGAATTGAATCCTCAGCAATATGAGGGTGTAATTGCGACAGAGGGACCCGTGCTTGTTCTTGCAGGTGCGGGCTCTGGCAAAACCCGTATGCTTACATATAAAATAGCGTATCTTGTGCATAATCTTGGAATCGACCCACATTCGATTTTTTCGGTAACATTCACCAACAAGGCTGCAAATGAGATGCGTGAACGGGTCGAATATTTGCTCGGGCGAGATATGAAAAAATCGTGGCTCGGCACATTTCATTCGATGTGCGGGAAAATGCTGCGTATCGATGGCGAATCTATCGGATTGCCGAACGACTATGTCATCTACGATGCCGACGATTCCCGACAGTTGCTTAAGGAAATCGTTCTCGAATTCGGTCTCGACCCGAAACAAATCGATGTGAAAAAACTTCAATCCGCCATAAGCAAACTCAAGCGGAAAATGCAAACTCCCGAGCAGTTCGAGATATATGCCAAAAATCCTGCCGAGAAAACATTGAGCAAAATTTATTTCACCTATCGGGAATTGTTGCGTAAAGCTAATGCAATCGATTTCGACGATATGATTACATTAACTGTGCGAATGCTTACGAAAGATGATAAAATTCGGCAAAAATATTCGCAGAAGTTTCAGTATATTCTCGTCGATGAATTTCAGGATACTAACGAAAGTCAGTTTGCATTTCTGCGGAAGCTGACAATTCAGCATAATAATATCACTGTTGTCGGCGATGACGACCAGTCGATATATTCGTGGCGAGGTGCTCAGGTGAAAAATATTTTGGAATTCTCACAGTATTATAAAAACTGTAAAACAATTCGTCTCGAAAAGAATTATCGTTCGACAGGATATATTCTGAAGGCGGCATCGGGCGTGATTAAGAATAATCGAATGCGGCATAAGAAAAAACTATTCACCGATGCGCCGAGCGGAGAGAAAGTGATTGCGGCGAAATTGCTCGATGAATATGCCGAGTCTGAATTCGTTGTTCGCAAAATCGAGAAGATAATTCAAAGTGGCGTGAATGCAGGCAATATCGTAATCCTGTATCGAATCAATGCTCTTTCTCGTGTGTTCGAGCAGAAACTTCGCGAGCACGATATACCATACATAGTTGTCGGTGGTGTCGGTTTCTACGAGCGTGCGGAGATAAAAGATATTCTCGCATACCTGCGGCTTTTGGTTAATCCTGCCGACGATATTTCATTCAGGCGAATCGTAAATCGTCCACGACGCGGTATCGGTGCAGGGACAGTTGGTAAAATCGCCGATATTGCCCGCGATTCCGATATGTCGATGTATGAAGTTATATCGAGCGGGATTCCACTGCCGACCGGCAAACATATACTATCTGCGGTGCGGAATTTTGTCGAGATAATGAAAAGTTTTCAGGAAAATATCGATGAAATCGCACCATCGGAGTTAATCGAGAAAGTAATAGATAAAACGAACTATCTCAAAGCATTAGAGGACGAGAATACGGTTAAGGCGAAAGCGAGAATCGAAAATATCGGTCAACTTGTGAATGCGACCACCGATTTTGAATCTGAAAATCCCGAACCGACTGTGCGAAATTTTCTTTCATCGGTTACATTGATGACCGATGTCGACCGCTGGTCGCAGTCCGATGAGATGGTTAATCTGATGACGATTCACGCAGCGAAAGGACTCGAATTTCACACTGTGTTTATTGTCGGGCTCGAACTGGGAATATTCCCGCTTGCACGAGCATTATCCGAGGATTCACAGCTCGAGGAGGCACGAAGACTTTTCTATGTTGCAATCACACGAGCTCAGAGACAGGTTTTCATCACGAATGTTATTCAGCGAAGTCGATTCGGTTCGGTCGAGGAGATGGTGGCATCACCATTTCTTGCGGAACTTCCCGGCGATGCAATCGAACAAATCGACTCGATTCCGAAAAGTTCGATTTATACCAGCGGAGTCGGTGGGCAATATATTTCGAGTAGCTCGACAAGGCGATATTCGAAAGGGAAAACTTTCAATTTTTCAAGCGGGATGAAAGTAAGCCATCAGTTCTTTGGAATAGGCATTGTATCGAGTGTTCGTGGTGAGGGAGAAAATGCTGTTTTAACTATCGATTTCAAAAAATATGGCAGGAAAAAATTAATTGCGGGTTTCGCAAAATTGAAAATTTTATGAATTGTAAATAGATTGGAGTAAAATGATATATCGAAAAGTAGCATATAGTGCGGTGCTTGTGGCACTCGGTGTCGGTTTGGGCTATGCACTGGCTTGGGTGCCGAATATCGAACTCGTGAGTTTTGTTTGCGTGCTTGCGGGCTTTATGCTCGGAGCCGAATGGGGAATTATCGATGGTGCTCTGATATTTTTACTGTATTCATTTCTATCACCATTCGGGATGGCGCCATTGCCATTGTGGGTCGCACAGGGACTCGGCGGTGCATTCCTTGGATTTTGCGGATATATCTGGGGAACAAGATTGAAAAAACCATTGTTCGCAATCGCATTGGGTATATGCGGAACTGTTATATACGACCTGCTGACCAATCTGGCGGGATTTTTCTCATTCCCGACAAAAAATACTTTTATCGTCTATATCGTAGGCGGATTGTCATTCAGTCTAATTCATATTATCGCCAATGGCATAATTTTCGCGATATTATTCCCGATTATAACGAGGAATTATCTTAAAAAGAATAAAATCGTGACAAAATGAAAACACCTGAAGGGCGTTCCTCCATTGTAGAGAAGATTACTCGGATATCGGAGTCGGATGAAGTTCTTTAAAGACAGAAGAAATGCACCGACGAGGATGTTCGATTGATAGGCAGAGCATTTTGGCTGAAAGGAAATCCTCGATTCATCTATTCCATTTCTTTTTCAACCGGGATAATAGATTCAATGCCTCGATTGGCGTGAGTTTGTTAATGTCGAGTTCTTTGAGTGCAATCACAAGCGGATGATATTCGGGGTCGAAAAGCGAAACTTGAAAACCATCGTATCGTTCGGTTTTTCCCTTTCGCCCGCCCAATTTGTGGATTTTTTGAGTGGGCATCTCGCCAGATTCCAGCACATCTAAAATCTCCCGCGCACGAAATATTACTAAATCTGGCACACCAGCGAGTTTAGCTACTTGAATTCCATACGAATCATCGCAGCCGCCTGGAATGATTTTGTGAAGGAACACGATTTTGCCCTCGTTTTCCCGAACCGCAACCTGAAAATTTTGCACTCGCGGAAGATACGATGCAAGTTGAGTCAATTCGTGATAATGGGTTGCGAAAATTGTTTTAGCCCGGTGTCGTTCGGCATCGTGAATAAATTCGCCGACAGCCCATGCGATTGAAAGACCATCGAATGTGCTTGTGCCTCTGCCGATTTCATCCAAAAGAACTAACGAATTGTCGGTTGCATTCCGCAAGATATTTGCGGTTTCGAGCATCTCGACAAGAAATGTCGATTGCCCGCGAGCGATATAATCTGTTGCACCCACGCGAGTGAAAATCCTATCGACAGGCGAAATACTTGCCGACTCGGCGGGAATGAAACTGCCGATTTGTGCCATCAATACCAATAAACCTGTTTGTCGAAGGTATGTCGATTTGCCAGCCATATTCGGTCCTGTGAGTATTATTTCTTGCTCGTTTGAATCGAGATGAATATCGTTCGGCACGAATGCGGAATGTCCAAAAATATCCTCGAGAACAGGATGCCGACCACCTTCGATGTCGATTGCACCGCTATCGATTATTTTCGGGCGAGTGTATCGCTTTTTTTTCGCGATATGAGCGAAATTCGCCAGCACATCTAACATCGCAACCGCCGATGCCACCTGCGAAATTTTGCTCGCCTGAAACGACAATTCCGTAACGAATGTCAGAAAATATTCCTTCTCGATATATTTGATTCGCTCATCTGCTGCTAAAAGTTTCGATTCGAGTTCTTTTAGTTCCGGTGTGATGAATCGCTCGGCATTCACAAGAGTTTGTTTGCGTATGAAATTCGATGGTGCTCGTTTCGCATGTGCTTTACCGATTTCGATATAGTATCCGAAAACTCTGTTATAGCCGATTTTTAATCTGTCCATCCCTGTGGATTCGCGAAGATTTTGTTCCATTTTTTTCAGCACAGATGATGAATTGTCGCGCAATCGCCTGAGTTCATCGAGTTCGGGAATTATGCCATTTTTTAGAATACCGCCGTCGTTTATCGAATTTGGCGGGTCGAGAACGATTGTGCTATCGATTTGCATCTGTATATCGTCGAGCGGGTCGAGATTATTGTCAATCCTTTCTAAAAGATAAGCGTTCCATAAATCGAATTTTTTTATTTCGCCGATGATTTTCAATGCAGATGTCAGTGCGATAAGATTTGGCGGTGTAGCTTTTTGATTGCCCAATCTTCCGGCAATTCTTTCCAGGTCGCCGATACCAGCTAAAAGTTCCCTGATTTTGCCGAGATTAGTTGCAGATTCGATAAGTGTTTGCACAGACTCGAGCCGCTGACGAATCGCAATCGGTTTCAACAATGGCGATAATATCCATTTTCGCAAAAGTCTTTCGCCCATCGGTGTTTTAGTTTCATCGAGCGACCATAAAATCGTGTGCATTTTCCTGTCATCGGCAATCGATGTGACTAATTCGAGATTTCGCACGGTAGCTTCATCGAGTGTCATAACATCGTCCTTGCGATTGTGAACGAGAGTGCGAATGTGATGAAGTTCGCCCTTTTTCAATTGTTGAAGATATGTCAGAATAGCTCCAGCAGTTTGGATTTCGCCATCGGAAAAATCGCCGAGACCGGCAATAGATGAAATTTCAAAATGTTTCATTATGCTTTTGCGGGCATTTTCGAGTGAAAAATTCCAGCTCTCGAAAAATGAAACTCGTGTGGCTGGATAACGCTTTTTCAACTCATCGAGCAGCAGTTGCGGGAAATCGTCGGGGACGAGAAATTCGTTCGGCGAAATCGTCCCGATTTCATCCCATATAAATTTTTTATCGACTAACTGTGTAAAAAATTCACCGGCGAGAACATCGATTGCGCAAAGGTGAAATAAATCGTCAGCGAAAAGCATAGCGAGAAGATATTGATTTTTATCGGATTCGGTGGCATTTTCGACAGTGATTGTCCCCGGTGTCATAACCTCGATGACATCGCGTTCGACGAGACCTTTAGTGGATTTAGGGTCTTCTATTTGTTCGCAGATGGCGACTTTAAAACCGGCTCGTAGAAGTTTTGCAAGATACTTTTCAGCAGCATGATGTGGGACACCCGCAAGCGGAGTTCGTTCATTCAGTCCGTGATTGCGCGATGTAAGCGTTATCCCAAGCACTTCCGATGCAATTTTTGCATCTTCGTCGAACATCTCGAAAAAATCGCCCATCCGGAAGAATAAAATCGAATCGGGATATTTTGCCTTGATAGTATAATATTGGTCCATCAATGGCGTAGATTTACCTTTTTGCTTTTTTCCCATAGAATAAATTTTAATCTAATAAAAATTTTAGTCAAGCGATGATATTTTGAAATCGTCATTAAATTGTAAATATTATCAAATTATCCTTGTGCAAAAATGAAAAGCTGATTATTTTTGGAAAAAATCGATTGGGGGAATATATGGATGCTAGTCCGCTAACTTTGATTACCTATATTTTAATCGGGATAGGTGTAACCACCATCATTTCTCTGATTCCATCACTGCATATTTATAATGTGATGGGGCTGATTATTATCGCTATTATGACTTTCGGCGATTTCATCC
The DNA here is from genome assembly GCA_021162205.1 of bacterium. Lineage (GTDB taxonomy): Bacteria > UBP14 > UBA6098 > B30-G16 > B30-G16 > JAGGZE01. The sequence continues at coordinate 15,318 of JAGGZE010000144.1, read as the reverse complement.
CCGCAGCAGTTATACCGTATATGTTTATGGCGATGCTCGTAACATATTCGGTATTGAATACTCTTACGGCTATTTTTCTATCCGCTCCCGATGAAAGTATGATTTTTGTCGTGATGCCCGGTCAGAAAGCGCTTACGCTTGGGCGAGCTTATGAAATCTCTATGCTTACAGGATTCGGTTCTTTGCTTGGAGTTTTGCTTCTCGTTTTGATTACACCGCTGTCATTCAATGTTCTACCTGCATTGAGAAGAATTATGACTCCGCATATGCACTGGCTATTGGGACTTGTTACAGTTTATATTCTGATGTCCGAATGGCCTAAATCTATCGAGCGGAAACCACCGGGATTATCGAGATTTTTCGAAGCTTGGCGTTCGCTCGGCGCAGGACTTTTAACTTTTGCACTCTCGGGATTTCTCGGGTTGATTGTTTTCAATAAAACTATGATTCCAATCAGGTCGTCTTTCCAAAGTCTTTTGCCGGTATTTGTCGGACTTTTCGCTGTGCCGTCGATTCTACTGAATATCATTTCAAAACAAAAAATTCCCAAACAACATATCGCAAAATCGATAGATGTTACGCCGAGTGTGGCGCTTCGTTCGACAATAGCAGGTGGTCTCGGCGGATTGATTGCCGCACTGTTCCCGATAATGACCGCAGGCATGGGCGGACTTATTGCAGGGCAGGCGACCGCTCAAAGAGATAACAGGATTTTTGTGATGTCGCAGGGAGTCTCGAAAGTTGTATATTATGTCGGCGCATTTTTATTCTTTTTTGTCCCCGGCAAGCGAATGGGCAAAGGCGGACTTGTCGCGATGGTATCGCCGCTGTTCTCGATTCATACGATTCAGGAATATTGGCTCGCACTTGCTACGATGGTTTTTGCGGGAGGAATCGCATTTATCCTGCTTCATTTCCTATCGAAATGGTTCGCAAAAATTGTTCATCAGATAAATTATCAATTGATTTCGATTATTACTCTCGGCATTTTATTGCTGGTCGTTTTCGGAATGACTCGCTGGATGGGGCTTTTGATTATGACGGTTTCCACAGCAATCGGGTTATTACCCGTGCTTTTCGGTTCGAGACGGCTCAATTGTCTCGGTGTTTTACTTGTGCCGATAACATTGAATATGGCGGGTATCGGTCCGAAAGTCGCCCAATGGTTGGGAATAGTATAGTAGTTTTAGTGTTTAGTTAAAATGGAAGTCAGAATGGAACAAGTGATGTTGCGAGAGCATTTTCCAGAACCAGGGAAATATCTTCCCGACCATAGAAGACTCTTCCAGAACCAGGGAAAACATTTCTCAAACCCTGGAAAACCATCTCGGAAAGAGATGAAATGTTGTAAGTTATTGGAATTGTGATAGATAGATAGATAGATATAATATAATTATTGCAGGGATTCAAAATTTTGAACCCCTACGACACCGCAACATGAACAAAGTAGGCATAAAATGCGAAATGCAACATTGAACAGGCGACTTCAGTCGTCTGCCGGAAGGAAAAATTATATCGGAGGTAAATTATGAGAAAAGTATTGGGAATCGTGATGCTATTGAGTTTGCTTGCATTCGGGCTCAACGAAGAATTGCAGGAATTTGCTCTTTTCGGCAAAGGCGCAGGTGCATCGGGTGATTATGGAACATTTGCATTGTGGGGCAATCCCGCTGGAATATCCAAAGGCGTTAGAATGTCCGCAATCGCAAGCTGGCAAAATTCTTGGGGAGTTTCCGAATATTCTCAATATGTTGTCGGTGGATTGTATGCGAATAAAATAGCGAACATCGGATTGTCATTAAATTATTTCGGCGATGCGGATATATATTCCGAACTTGTTGTTGGTGCGACTGTCGCACGAAAACTGCCTCGAATATATGGTGTCGAACCTGCACTCGGTGCGAGAATGAGATATACGAGCATAAGTTGCCCCGAGCCCTACGGCAGTGCATCGACTGCGTTGTTCGATGGCGGATTATCGCTATTCTTTTCCAGCCGCGCATCGATTGGAATTTATGGGCAGAATCTTTTGAACACGCAGCTTGTCGGTTTCGATATAAATTCGATGTATAGTTTCGGTTTCCGTTTCGATGCGGCAAGCTGGGCGACTGTCTATGCCGATTTGCAGGTGCCGAACGATGCTCCCGGTGAACTTTATCTTTGCCAACAAGTCGCACTGACTAAATGGCTTAAAGTAAGTCTCGGTATCGGTGGCAGACCGACTAAATTTTATCTCGGTGCGGATTTCGCATGGCAAGATTTAGGTATCGGCTGGGGCGGAACGATTCATCCCGAACTTGGTATGTCCAATGGCGCTAAAATATTGTGGGAGAAAAGATGATATTTTTTCAGGACCTCGAACAGTTGGTTGATGAATTTTTTTCCGAACTTCGCTCATCGGAATTCGAGCACATAAAAGCGATATGGGATATAGAAAAACTTCCAAGATATGGACAATCCTTACTCAAGGAGCATCTCGAAGCATCGATATGCCAAACCGCCGACGATTTTTGGGAAATTGTCGATAATGTCAAACGATTCTGCAATATTTCAGACCGAGCCGAAGCACAATAGGGCAACATTCCGCATTAAATTATTTCAGTCCCGAACAAATTATTTCTTCGGATGTTTCGGTTTAGTTTTGCCATAGATTTTATCGATTAGACCGTAATCGTGTGCCTCATCGGGCGACATAAAGAAATTTCGGTCGGTATCTTTCTCGATTTTCTCGATTGGCTGTCCTGTATGATGTGCAAGGATTTCATTCAGGATTCGTTTAATCCTCTGCAATTCGCGGGTATGGATTTCGATATCGGTAACCTGCCCGACAGTTCCGCCCCAGGGTTGATGAATCATAATTCTCGCATTTGGAAGAGCGGTTCGTTTGCCCTTAGTGCCGCCGGCGAGAAGAAGTGCTGCCATCGATGCCGCCTGACCGATTACTGTGGTTGCGACAGGCGCTTTGAGAAATTGTATCGTATCGTATATCGCCAGCCCCGATGTAACGATTCCACCCGGCGAGTTTATATAGAGGTTTATCGATTTCGTCGGGTCGTCTGCCTCGAGAAAAAGCAACTGCGCGACAACCGTATTAGCGATATTGTCATCGATGACGCTGCCTAAAAATATTATCCTGTCCTTGAGAAGACGGGAAAATATATCGAACGCTCTTTCGCCGCGGGCGGTCTGCTCGACAACTATCGGAATCAACTGGTTGCTGGTGTCTTTTTCATCGTTATCCATTATGTTCCTCCTTTTAGTTTTGTTCATTTTGGAATATCCTTATGTGATATAGGGCAACAGTCACTTGTTCGACCATCCTGCCGTTGTTATGCAATTATTCCAATTTTCCATCGGGAACTACAAGTTTGCTTATGGTAATGTGTTGTTTGTTCATTTGGGTTTTCATTTTATATTCGAATTGTTGGAACGAGATAAAAATATTTGCTCGATAAATTTTTCCGCACTATCGAGTGGAATTTGAATTTCACTGTCCGATATCGCATTCGCAGGGTCGGGATGAACCTCCATATATATTCCATCGGCATCGAGTGCGAGTGCGACTTTACCGAATGGGATGGCAAATTTTCTATCGCCGCCCGATTTTCCACCGCTTGCACCGGGTTTCTGGCAAGTGTGAGTAACATCGACAATTATCGGGAAACCGAATTCTTTCATTGTCACGATACTTCTCGGGTCGAAAATCAAATCGTTATAGCCGAACGACGAACCGCGCTCGGTAAGCATAATCCGTTCATTGCCGACAGATAGAGCTTTGCCGGCGATGAATTTCATATTCTCGGGTGCGATAAATTGTCCCTTTTTGATATTGATAGGTTTGCCTGTTTTCGCCGCGGCAAGCACAAGGTCGGTCTGCCTGCAAAGAAACGCAGGGATTTGCAAAATATCCGCAACCGATGAAACGGCCTCGACTTGATATGTCTCGTGAACATCGGTGATTATCGGGAAATCGAATTCTGTTGCGATTTCGGCAAGCACGGCGAGACCTCGTGGGAAACCCATTCCGCGTTCGGATTCGACCGATAACCTGTTTGCTTTATCGTAGGATGCCTTGAATACGAATGGTATTTCGAGTTTCGAGGTGATTTTACAGAGTGTTTCCGCGACCCGCAATACCATTTCTCTCGATTCGATTGCGCAAGGACCCGCAATCAGAACTGGTTTATCGCCACCTATCTCGATATTTTTTACTTTTATCGGTTTCATAATCATTCGGGATTAGTTATTTTTAATCTGAACCACGAAATTTTATTATCGGGGTCGATTTGAACCGACCGCCACCAATGTTTTCGCGCTTCATCGACTTTTCCCAATTTATAATAAATATCCCCGAGATGCAATTGAATTTCTGTGTCGTAATCGTAAAATTTCTCTGCATTTTTCAAATACTTTAATGCTTTTTTAGTTTTGCCCTCACGAAAAAGCGCCCAGCCATAGCTATCTAAATATGCAGGATTTTTAGGCTCTTTATCCAATGCTCGTCGAATTAACTTTTTACCATACTCGATATTAAAACTATCATCGACGAGAATATATCCAAGATAATTCAATAACAATGGTGAATCGTTATCCAATTTCGTTATGATACTATCGAGCAGAATGATAGATTCCGAGCGGTATTCTGCTCGTTCACGAGTATCTGCAAGCGAAAATAATGCACCGATATCGTCGGGTTGTAAATAGCATGCCTGTGCGAAATAATGCGATGCCAGTTCGTAATAATCCAGTCTTCGGAATGCGATTCCGCACCAATACCAGACACCAGCGCTGTCGGGATATTCGTTTATGGCTCGCTGTGAAATAGCAAATAAGCTTTCGGGTTCATCGTTTCTCGACCAAAGTAATGCGAGGTCGGTGTAAATATCGGGCAAATTCTCTAAATCGAGTGCGCATCGAAACATCACAGCCGCAGATTCGGGACACCATAATTCCTCATAACATTTGCCGGCAAAATAATAGCTTAAATAATCTGTGTCATCCCATTCGAGCATTTTTAGATATGCTTGCAAAGCGACATAATATTCATTCGATTCGAGAGCTTTCATCGCATACAAGTCGAAATATGCCTTGCCCTTGAGTGAATCTCTTTTGATATAAATGTTTATCGCTTTTAAGGCGCTATCGAACCTATTTAATGTAAGCAATTTGTCGATATACTGTTCGAGAACTTTTTTGTCCCACGGGAATTTTTGCACATAAGTATTCAATATCGACATAGCGGTGTCGAATCGCTCGATTTCGATATATGTATTCACAAGAGATATATAGCTATTTGAATTTTCAGGGGCGAGCTGAATCGATTTGTTCAGATATTTTACCGCTTTTTTCGTGTTTTTATTCTGATGATAAAGTTCCCCGAGAGCCGAATTGACATTTGCATTTTGTGGATATTTTTTCTGCAATTTTTTCAATGTTTTCAAACTCATTTCAATATTCTGTGAAATTTTTGTGCAGACAATTAGTATATTGGCTTCATTGAAACCGAGCAAACCTGCTTTATCGATATATTTACCGGCTTCGTCGCATCTACCCAAACCCGATGCAGATAATGCGAGTATCCGATATGTATCGGCATCGTCGAGACCGAGATTCAAAGCCTCTTTGGTTTTAACATAAGCTTGAGCATAATTACCGAGTGCGATATAACACTCGGCGATTTCTGTTTTGAGGAATGGGTCGTCGGGGTCGTATGATTCTGCAAGAACAAATTCTGCCAAAGCCGCCCGATTATCATTTTGAATAAGTTTTATTAAAATCCCATTTATATAATGTTCTATTGCAAGAGGATTTTTGTTCCTATCCTGATAGGCAAAAGCCGGTCTGAATGAAATGACCGATAGAATAATAAAAACTAAACTAAATATTTTATTATGCGTTTTCATTAGGCCATAAATAAATATTTTTCATAAATATGTCAAGCTACTCCGCCGCCGATTCCGAAAAATCCAGAAAGTGTTCCTGCAAAAAATCCGAAAATCGATGTGATAAGATATATCATAGACCAAATTCACAATGTAGAGACACATAAGTCGAGCGATTTATTGAAATCGATTGTTTGTTTTACGCAGATGGCGTCTGATTATTTCATATATAATATTTTACGAGTGGCAATTTGGCCATTGCTCATCGTTGCACGCACAAGATAGAGCCCCGATGCGTTCGTTTGAGCGGGTGTGTAGATGAGTGTGCGGGATGTAGGAGACATTTCCCGATGTCGATTATCACGGTCGGGAGACCGTTCCCACACAACATTCCCCCTTATATCGTATATCGCAATATTCGTAGGGGTTTGGCGCGCCAAATCCCTACCGTCAGAAACCGTGATTGCAACAGACGAATTGAACGGATTAGGATAGGCGTTTATGGAGAGAGCAACAGGCTTTTGCACCGCTGGCTCATTTATCGTTGCGAAACCAAGCGAGTCGGTTTTAATAAGATACATATCTCCACCATCTGCTCCGAACGAATCGGTATATCCTGCGATTATGTATCCACCATCGGTTGTTTGTGCAACAGAGTATGCTTCATCGTCACTATCTCCGCCATATGTTCTTGTCCAAACAGTATCGCCGGATGAATTCAGTTTTAGGATATAGACATCCTCCTCGCCTGCGCCAAATGACATCGTATATCCAACGACTAAAAATCCGCCATCGACAGTATTGATAACCGAACTGGCTTCTTCCTCGTCTGTTCCACCGTATATTTTTGTCCATTCGGTATCGCCCGTTGAAGTTATCTTAATGGTATATATATCATAATCGGCATAATCTATCCATCCCGCTACTATATATTCGCCATCGGGTGTTTGTGCAACCGAATATGCTACATCGCCGGTATAATTTTGCGACCATTCGATATCGCCAGATGCCATAATTTTAATAAGATATATATTACCCTCACCGAAAGATTGTGTGTATCCTGCGAGTATATATCCGCCATCGCTTGTTTGCCCAGCAGAATAGGCGATGTCCACATCTATTCCGCCGTAGGTTCGTGTCCATACAGTGTCGCCCGATGAAGTCAGTTTCAGAGCATAGACATCGCCCCATGCACCTTCATCGAAAGATTCTGAATATCCCGCTACGAAATATCCGCCATCGGTAGTTTGTATTACCGAATATGCTTCATCGTTTTGTCCTCCACCATAGGTTTTAGTCCATTGAACATCGCCTGTGGATGTGGTTTTGACAATATATACATTGTGATAGTCGTAAGGTCCCGAGTATCCTGCGATTATATATCCGCCATCTGTGGTTTGTGCAACCGAATGGGCTACATCGTAATCGCTTCCTCCATAGGTTCTCGTCCAGTCGGTATCGCCTGTCGCTGTTGTTTTCACAAGATACATATCGGTGAAACCTACACCGAAAGAATTTGTGTTTCCAGCGATTATGTATCCACCATCGGTTGTCTGCACGACAGAGTTGGCGTTTTCGTTTTCGGTTCCACCATAAGTCCGTTCCCATCCCGAAGCAAAGCACATTCCTGCACCAAGCAACAGTGCAAAAATGATGGTGAACAATGGGTAGATACCCCTTGTCTTCATGCAATTCCGATGCAATCGGAATTGTTCAATCATTGTGTTTCTCATTTTAAACTTCCTCATTTTTGATTTCATTACCATAAATATTACCATTTTTCATAGTTACTTCTATTTAGAATTTTCAAAAGATAGTCACAATACTAAAGAAAATCAATCGGAATTTTAGAAAGTAGTAATTTTCTAATATAAAATGATTTCCAAACTCGATAATATCGGGTTAGGATGGATACTTTTTGGTAAAGATTCCATCGATTCAATTTAAAAATATTTTTATTGTAAAAAATTTATAATCGATTATCTTTCTAATAAATCTGGAGGACAATATGGCACATAAAATAATTTCTGTTGAAAATAATGCTCATCTTGCAGCATTTATTAGACTTCCGTGGATAATCTATCGCAGCGAACCGAATTGGATTTCACCGCTCAAGGGTGAAGAGTTCAAACTTCACAATCGCCAGAAACATCCTTTCTGGAAATTTGCACGGGCAAAGTATTTTCTCGCAATCGATAAGGGCAAAATGCTCGGCAGAATAGCGGCGATAATCGACCCGAATTTCCAGAAATTTCAAGGATTGAACTATGGTTATTTCGGTTTTTTCGAATGTATCGAAAATCAGAATATTGCAAACGATTTATTCGATGCGGCGTTGAAATGGCTCAGGGAACAGGGCGTCGAATCGGCTATCGGTCCGATGAATCCATCGACAAATTACGAGTGTGGAACATTGATTAAAGGATTCGATAACCCGCCGATGATTATGATGACATATAATATGCCTTATTATCGGGAACTTATCGAGAATTATGGATTTGCAAAGGAAAAGGATTTATTAGCGTGGATAATCGATACGCCCGAAATTCCGAAAAGGTTGCAAAGACTCGGCGAATACGCTCTAAAAAAAGGCAATTTCACTATTCGCAAAGTCGATTTCTCGCGGATAAACGAGGAAGTCGAATTGATTTTATCGGTATATAATAAGGCATGGGAGCGAAATTGGGGTTTTGTCCCGATGACCGACGATGAATTTCGTGTGACTGCGCAAAATTTGAAAAAGGTAGCGGATAAAGACCTTGTGTATATCGCCGAGTCCGATGGAAAACCTGTCGGCTTCTCGCTCGCTCTTCCAGATTTGAATCAAGCACTCGCACACAATCGTGGCGGAAGATTGTTGCCATTCGGACTTTTCAAAATTTTGCACTATGCGAAAAAAATAAATCGACTGCGTGTGATAACGATGGGCGTAGTCGAGGGCTATCGCAATCGTGGTATCGACCTCGGATTTTACTATCAGACATTCAAAGATGGTCTGCGAAATGGTTATATCGCAGCGGAGTGTTCCTGGATACTCGAGGATAATGTCCCTATGAACAGTGTTTTAGAGGATATTGGAGCGAGAGTGTATAAAATATACAGGATATTCAAAATCGACCTTTGAGAATTAACATAGATAGTTTATATTTTTCAAAATTAGAAACAAAAGTGTATGGGAGGAAAAATTGAGAGTTGTGCAGATAGTTTCTACTATTATCGGCGAGGGTTTATATGCGGGAATGCCTTGCTTTCTTGTGAGATTGGGCGGATGTAATCTCCACTGCAACTGGTGCGATACGCCCGCGGCAAGGCACGGTGGGAAAGAAATTCCATTTGCGAGTCTTGTCGACCGTGGAATCGATGCGAAACAAAAATGGATACTTTTAACAGGCGGAGAACCGCTTATTCATCGAAGTGTCCCGAAACTTGTCAAGCGATGGTCCAATGGCAAAAAGTTTATCCTAATCGAAACCAATGGCACTCAAAATATAGAAAAAGTCCAATTCGATGGCACATTTATCGTGATGGATATAAAAACGCCATCGAGTGGGGAAACTGGCAAACATCTAATTTCAAACCTTAAAAAACTACGCGCAATCGATTCTATGAAATTTGTTATCGCAGATAGAAAGGATTTCGATTGGGCAAAAAAATTTGTCATGCGAAATTCCGTAAAATCCTCGATATTATTCCAGCCCGTTTGGGGAAGATTATCACCTAAAAGATTGGCACAGTGGATTTACGAGGAAGTTCCAACCGTGAGATTGAGTGTTCAACTGCATAAGATAATAAAATTACCATAATTTAATCGAGGAGGTCGATGATGGATGAGATGGAACAAACGCAGGTGGAAGCGACAGAGATTGTGCCGAAAAAGAAGAATGGTATGGCTACCGCGAGTCTCGTGCTCGGGATAATCGGTGTCATAACGGGAATTGTCGCGATCGGCAGTCTGTTGGGAATTTTAGCCGTGATTTTTGGTATTATCGGTATCGTAAGGGCTTCAAAAAATCCCGAAATCGGTGGAAAAACAAAATCTATAGTGGGGATTACTTTGGGAGTTATAGCAATTCTTATGATATTTATCACTTTCATACTGGCTTCACTTGCAATACCGCGTTTTATGGCTGCGGATAAAAAGGCAAAAGTCTCCGAGGCAAGAACAATGTTGAAACAAATACTTGAGGCGAGTGAAGTCTATTATCAAGAAAATGGTATATATCCTCCAGTTCATCGGTTCAACGATGCATCTACCAAGGATTTTAATTGGAATACAGTTCCAGGTCTTATCGTCGACCGTCCATCCGGCTATCCGAGATTCACTTACAAAATCACTATCGGTGGAAAAGATATTTTCGAGGCGACCGCAGATTGTTCGAATTCCTACGATGCTTCGTTGCACAATGTCGGTAAATTAACGATAGATGGACGAGGTATAATTACAGGCGGAACCTGGTAGAAATATTCCGATGCGGATATGTTTTTATAGAAATTATGGTATATGAACACCATTCAGATTTGCGGTGATTTCGACATAGATACTGTCATCCCAGCCGAGTGTTATCGGTGTCGGAATCGTATCGCCATCGATTTTGTATTCGCCGACAACATTCCATATTCCGACAGAATCCGTATTTCCAATCGCCGCAACAAAAAGCCAGTTGTATGTTCCCTTGCCGACCGAAATCTTGAAATCTATCGTGTTCGTGTCATTCTCGCAGATTGTCGTATCTTTGAGAGAATATAATGTGCTGTCTGGAAGTCCGTAATAGTTTCCGAGATAAGTTATATCGAGTTCATCGTTCGGCGGTCTATCGATTGCTATAACAACAAAGCAAAGTTCGACATTTTGTGGCATCCTGCCGATAAAATGAACCTCACCCGCTAATACAGGTGCATTCAATGGCGATATTCCATAATCGCAGCCCGAAAGTAAAATGAAAATGCCCGCTAAAATAACTAAAATTTTTAAGTAGTAAAATTTCATTTCCCAATAAATAAAAAATATTTTTTATTTATGCAAGATTTTTTTCTCGACATTTTAAAATAAATTGTTATTTTGAAAATATAATGAAAAAATATATCACATTACTTTTTACTTTAATGCTTATTCTTGCGATGTCCGATACGCTTTATGCATCGAAAAGACCTCGACGCAAAAAAACTTCAAAAAGCACGACTAAATCCGCAAAAAGTAAAAGTAAAAAATCGAAATCTATAAAATCGAGCAGCGATTCGATACAATTTATAATCTCGAAATCGGATTCATTGCTTGCCGCTGGCGATTCGATTTCTGTTGCCAATGCATTCTATAAATTTTTCGAAAGTGCGGATACAATCGATACAACAGAGGCAAAACTTGTTTTGTGGTCGATGGAATATTTAGCGACACATAGCAAAGGTGCAGATGTTCTCAAAACTGTCGATAAAATTCCGCAAATCGATTCGACATTCGCTCCAAATGCAGATTATATAAGAACTCTTGCATATTTTAGTATCGGCAGAAACGGTTATGCATATATGCTCGCAAATCGAATGATAAACCGATATGCAGGCACCGATTGGGAAAAGAAAGCGAATAATTTAGCGAATCTAATTCGAGGGAAATTACCGAATATTTCATTGAAACAAAAATCGCAAAAGCCCGATACCACAAATCAAAAACCGCATGCGACAACGCAAACTAAACAGTCGAAATGATGGAAAATATTTTGCTTCACATCTGTTGTGCGCCGTGTGCATTGTATCCATTAGAAGTGTTGAAAAGCAAGGATTTCGATATAACGGGATTCTGGTTCAACCCTAATATCCATCCATATCTCGAATACAAAAAGCGATTATCCGAGGTGCATAAAATCTCGAAAATTTTAGATTTTCCACTGGTGAAAGGCGATAATTACAATATCGAAGAATATCTCGAATGGATATCGAGCCGCGAGGGCAACGATAGAACATCGAGATGTGCGAGATGTTATGAATACCGACTTTCCGCCACTGCGAGATACGCCGCCGAAAATGGTTTCGATGCATTTACAACTACTCTTCTATATTCAAAATACCAGAATCATCGAGCGTTGAAAGAAATAGGGGAGAAGTTCGCCGAAGATTTTAGTGTAAAGTTTCTATATCGTGATTTTCGCGAGGGCTGGAGCAGAGGAATAAAACTTTCGAGGAAATATAAACTATATCGTCAGCAATATTGTGGCTGTATTTTTAGTGAATACGAAAGATTTGAAAAGACTGCCGATTTGGTTTTAGAACATTACGAATGGATTCCGCGAAGAAAAGAAGATGCCGAGAATAAGGGATGATTATTTCTTGCCTCCGGGTCGAAATTCTCAAAAAAATTCATCATGAAATCGTAGAAATTGCCATCGAGAATAGACTGCCGAATTTTCCGCATAAAATCCATAAAGAAATATAATGCATGATGTGTTGCAAGATACGGTGCGAGCAGTTCTCCCGCCGAAAATAAGTGTCTGATATATGCACGGCTATAATTTTGGCAGGTATAACATCCGCAATTTTCATCGATTGGTCGTGTATCCTCGGCATAGTATGCGGCTTTGAGCGACATTTTGCCATTCCAGGTATATACCGATGCGTTGCGGGCATTTCTTGTTGGAAGCACGCAGTCGAACATATCTGCACCGAGCGCGACAGCATTTATAATGTCTTCTGGCTTACCGACTCCCATTAAATATCGTGGCTTTTGCGATGGCATTATTGGAAGCAGGAATTTAAGCATTTCGAACATTTCCTGTTTCGGTTCGCCGACCGAAAGTCCACCGATTGCGTATCCGGGAAAATCTATCGACAGAATCTGTTCTGCGGAATTTTTGCGCAAATTTGGATATACACCGCCTTGAATTATTCCGAATAGCGATGGTGCGGTTTCGACTTGCTTATCGTCATCGACAAGTTGTTGCCATCGATTGTATCCCTGTTTCGCCCATTGAAATGTCCGTTCGGAGGCAACTTCGGCATCGGTTTCTGAAATCGGATAATCGGTGCATTGGTCGAACGACATCATAATATCCGGTCGAAGTGCATACTCGACCTCGATTGCCCGCTGTGGAGTGAAAAAATGATAACTGCCATCGTGATGCGACTGAAACATAACGCCCTCATCGGTGATTTTCCGCAAATCGGACAGTGAGAAAACCTGAAATCCGCCGCTGTCGGTCAATATCGCTCGATTCCAGCCGATGAATTTATGAATACCGCCGAGCCGAGCGATTAGTTCGTGTCCTGGTCGAAGGAACAAATGATAAGTGTTCGATAGAATTATCCGCGTATCGAAATCTATCAAATCCCGCCAAGGTATAGTTTTGACAGTTCCCTGCGTGCCGACAGGCATAAAAACGGGAGTTGGAATATCGCCGTGAGCAGTGTGCAATATCCCTGCTCGTGCACCTGTTTTGGAATCTACAGCTTGTAATTCGAATGAAACCATAGATTGAAAATATGCCCATAATCATAGATAGCAAGGTTTTTATAATCGAATTGAAACGGTGTTCACGAAAGATAAAATTTTTACTCGGATGAAATCACAATATCGGGGCTTGTGGAAATCACTTTGCCATCGAGCGAGGAATGGATATTAGCACCGAGTTTGCCATCGGGAATTTTCGCTACAAGTTGGTTTTTCGACACACTATCTCCAATTTTGACGACCGGCACAGCGGGAACACCTGCGTGCTGTTTCAATTTAAGCACAATATCGGCAGGTTCGGGTAACGATGGTATAAATTCGGGATGGATATAAAAATAGTCTAATACACCGATTCGTTCGGCAAGTTTCTGCGATGGTATCCTGCGAAAATCTCGTTCTTCGCGGACATCGACATCGCCACCATTCCAATCGAATTTGATTTTATTCTCGAAAAATTTCGCCTTCAATTCACGATTGATTCTTCTCGGTGAAATCTCCATAGGGCAGGCAAACTGCTCGCATATCCCACATTCCGAGCAGATGAGCGCCGATGTCAGAGATTCGAGCGGAATAGATAACGGCATCGCCAGCGCACGCATTATTTTATGTGGTTCGAGCGGATGACCAAGCAGATTTCTCGGACACAAATCGGTGCAAGCTTGGCATTGCATACAAGCAGATTCTGCAATTCGCAGAATATATCTTATAGGTTTCTGCCGCGATGTTATCAACCGATGTTCAGGTGGCAGCACAATAAATCCCGCCGTGGTTTTTTTGATAGGTTCGTTCTCATCGACAATATTTCCCATCATCGGTCCGCCCTCGATTATCGCAAAATTCTCGATTTTTGGTCGGGCAATATTTAGCAAATACTTAACCTGTGTGCCAAGCGGGACAATCGCAGTGAAAGGATGCTCGACCTCGCCAGTAATAGTGAGCCATTTCGAAATTACGGGTTCTCTCGAAATCGCTTTACCGATATTGTAAATCGTCTCGACATTATTGACCACAGCGCCGACTGCAAGTGGAATATTGCCGGGTGGAATCGTTTTGCCCAAAACTGTTCGCACGAGTTCGAATTCATCACCCGCAGGAAAAATATCGTCGAGATAATGCGGTCGAATTTTATATTTATCCATCGATGGATTTAGCACATCCCAAATATCGGTATATTTTTCCTTCACACCGATATAAGCATAATTTGCACCGAGTGTATTTTTGATTATCGCTATCGCTTCTGCGAGAAAATCAGCATAACGACGCATCAATTCGATATCCTTATGAAGAAGCGGTTCGCATTCGGCGCCATTAGCGATATAATGCTGAAAATTCGCATTAAGTTTCACCGCAGCGGGAAATCCGCCGCCGCCAGCACCGACTACACCAGCATCGGCAATCTTTTGTATGAATTCTTTCCGTTCCATAAAATAATAATAATATTATTTCAAAAATGCGCAATGAATTTATATCCACCCCTTCGGGCAGGCATTTGCCTGTTTTCTTCGCATTGTTTCCCTTGCTTTATGCCTCCTGTTTGTTTATTGCGGTTTGTAGGAGACATCTCCCGATGTCGATTATCACGGTCGGGAGACCGTTCCCACGGGTGTCCAAATGAATGTGCGGTTCGTAGGGACAGACCCATGTGTTTGTCCTTGTGAATTATTCGCATTTGCATTAACAGGACGCACACACGGGACGATGGTCGTCTGTTAGTGCGTCCCTACAACATTCCCCCGCCAAAATCACGAGCGCCAGCGACAAAATGATTTGAACAGTGGACTTCAGTCCGCTGCTTTTTCTTCTGGCAGACGACTGAAGTCGCCTGTTCAAGGAATTTCGCATTTTATGCCTCCCATTTATTCAATTCTTCATCTTATCCATTCGCTTTTTCTCGTGATTCTCACCATTTGTGTCGTGATTCACTACACTTGCACCATGTAAAATGAGCATCTGCACATGTCAAATGACTGCATGCATGGTGCGAGTGAGCATTCGCACTGT
>JAGGZE010000056.1 GCA_021162205.1 bacterium | reverse complement strand
TCAAATGTGGATTTCGACGATGCTTTTGCCACCTGGTCGATAATGGATGATTGTTCGGTTACTGTGAATTATGCCGATGGCGCTGGTGAATTCGTTTTAATTGGCGACAGTTCGAGTTTAACCATATAGGAATTTCTGGGAGAAAATGAATCCCGACCGGACGGGAGACCCCGATTTCATCGGGATTAAGAAAAAAGTCGCCATTAAAAAGAGCCGAAGGGCTCAAAAACAGGCGAACGCCTGCCCTCAAAAAATGAAAAAATATTTTAATATTAGAACTATTTTTTTATATTGAAATTTTTGCCGATGGAAAATAATATTTAAGAATTTGAGACATCGACAATCCCTTTTCAGCCATCGATTTGGCACCATCCTGACATAGACCGACACGATGACCGAAACCGATACCACTGAATTTTACCGAATCGTTATCTATTTTCATCGTAAATGTCGGGCTTTTGAGTGTTCCCCAACCGAGTGTTTGGACGAGTGTGTCCCAGAATGCAAATCGGGCCATCGTGATACCGACATATATTGTAGAATCACCTAAAAACTGCCATTGCGAAACTGGGAGCGGCAAAATATTATTCAATTTTTCGAGCGGTGCAGAAAAATTCCAGTATAGCGGTCTACAAAATGTATCCAAAATTCCGACCGACCATTCGCATTTATTTCCCCATACAGATTGTCCTGAAAGCGTATGTCCGCCACAATTTGCTGTTATCGTAGCTGGGATTATTTTACCATCGTAGGTTAGAACGATGTTCTCGGTCGATTTCACTGCATCGATATATTTTATGGGAATCGGCTGCGGTTTGGGAATTTGAGCGCAGTGAGTTCTATCGCAGACATCGCAATTTTTATGATGGTGTCCCGACAGTGCAAAACTTCGCAGGACAACAGAACAGGCGCATAATGCCTCGAATGGTGTATCCGATGGAGATTCACCGAGAAGAGTAAGCAAAATCCATTTCTCGACAGGGATTTTTGCATAAATGTGTTCGCCGACAATTCCAAATATTCTACCAAACACCATCCGTTCGGTTTTGCCATCGCCGACTGAAAATTTTTCGATAGAATGTGCGATGAATTTTTGTCCAGTAGATAAATCGATTTTATCGCCGGGATGAAATGTTTTTCCATTTACAGTCAGCGGAGCGTCGATTGGAGCGATTTGGATTTTCTGCGGGAAACGATTCCAGAAAAGGCAAACTTTTAGCGAATCATCGCTATGAATAAGTCCCGATGTCAAGCCGACCCAAAACAATACCACCCATAGTGAACAGCAATTATAAAAATTCTTTGAATCTATAAATTTACGCTTCATCACCGAAATCAAAAATTATAAAAAATATAGAATTACCGTGTTTCTTTATGAATCGTTTGTTTTTTGCAGCGGGAGCAATATTTTTTCAACTCGATTCTATCGGGAGTATTTATCTTATTTTTTTGAGTAATATAATTTCGAGATTTGCATTCGGTGCACGCAAGAATAATATGTTCCCGTTTCGATTTACTTTTTTTAGCCATAATTCATCACCTTCAAAAACTGATTTCATAATTTTGAATATAAGGGGGGAACAATGAAAATAGTCCCCCCATATTTTTTTATTCGATAATTTCGGAAACGACACCCGCTCCGATAGTTCTTCCACCTTCACGGATAGCGAAACGAAGACCTTTCTCCATTGCGATAGGCGAAATCAATTCGACTTCCATACCATCGACATTATCTCCTGGAATAATCATTTCGCTTCCCTCTGGAAGTTTAATCGAGCCAGTAACATCGGTAGTTCTGAAATAGAACTGCGGGCGATAGCCTGTGAAAAATGGTTTATGACGACCGCCTTCATCCTTTTTTAGAACATAGACCTGGCACTTAAATTTCGTATGCGGAGTAATAGTTCCCGGTTTAGCGAGAACCATACCGCGTGTAATACCGGTTTTATCGACACCACGCAATAATACACCGACATTATCGCCAGCTTCGGCATAATCCAGAATTTTTCTGAACATTTCGAGACTTGTAGCGACTGTTTTTCGGGTATCTCGAATACCGACAATTTCCACAGGGTCGCTGGGATTGATTCTTCCTCGTTCCACACGCCCGGTAGCGACAGTTCCTCGCCCGGTAATCGAGAATACATCCTCGACAGGCATTAAAAACGGCTTATCGATATCTCTAATAGGGTCGGGAATATAATCGTCCACAGCATCCATAAGGTCTATAATCGGCTTGAATGAAGGGTCATCGATAGGCACATCAGGGTCTGCTCCTTTATTCATGGCCTCGAGAGCACTTCCACGAAGAATTGGGATTTCTTCTCCTGGAAATCCGTAATCTGTTAGAAGCTCTCTCATTTCGAGTTCTACCAAATCTAAAAGTTCGGTATCATCGACCATATCGGTTTTATTCATAAAGACCACGATAGCAGGAACATTCACCTGACGAGCCAACAGAAGGTGTTCACGGGTCTGCGGCATAGGACCATCGGCAGCAGATACCACAAGAATTGCACCATCCATTTGAGCCGCTCCCGTAATCATATTCTTGATATAGTCGGCATGACCTGGGCAGTCGATGTGCGCATAATGCCTTTTGTCCGTCTCATATTCGACATGAGCGGTGTTTATGGTGATACCTCTCGCCTTTTCCTCGGGTGCACTATCGATAGCATCGAATGTTGCCACCTGAGCGAGGTTCTTTCGAGAAAGAACCATTGTGATTGCCGCTGTCAATGTCGTCTTCCCATGGTCGATGTGACCGATGGTGCCGATGTTAAGATGCGGCTTCGTCCGTTGAAATTTCTCCTTAGCCATATCTCCTCCTTGTTTTGAGTTTATTGATTTATTATTATCTCAACCTAAAAATTTCTCATAAAGTGAATACAATAAATTCCCGAATGAACCTCTTTTAGATGCAGTAGATTCATCGTCGAATTTAAGCACAATACCTTTTTCAGCCATAACCTCACTGGCTTTTTTATCCCAGAATTCCGAGAAAGCTTGAATTTTTTCAAGTTCACCCTTATCGAGCCAGACTCCGCAACCATTTGGACAATGGTCGATTATAATACCCGATGAATATGAATAATTTATTTTCTCACAGTCAGTTCCGCATATAGGACATTTTATATTTTTTGTCAAAACTCGAGTTTCCACCGCTTTGGGAACAATATCTTTTTCTATCGCTTCAAATATCTTTTGCGAAATTTTTGCATCCCGCCTTTTGACGATTGCACCGAGGTCGTTTCTGCCGAGCCAATAACCATCATTTTGCGGGCAAACAAAAATAAATAATCCCTCATAATCCACTCTTTTTAGAGTGTTTCCACATTTTGGGCATTTAATTTCCATAATTATTTTTCACCCGAAACCCACTCCCGGACTTGAACCGAGTGCATTTTCTCCTAACTTTTATCAAGCCTGGAGCGGGATTTGAACCCGCGACCTCTTCCTTACCAAGGAAGTGCTCTACCGCCTGAGCTATCCAGGCAAAAAGTCGGGATGCCCATCGTATGAGCATAAGTGGGCTATATGTTAAATATCCCTGAAAAAATATCAAATCTCGTTCTATAGCGGGAAACGGGAATCGAATCCCGACGAATAAAATGATACGCCTCATAAAAACTCGGCTACATTTTCTATCTCGGGATTAGGAAACCCCGAAAAATAATCGGGATTAGGAAACCCGCAACCGGTTCCATAATAATCGATTCAATGAACGAATAAAATCCACTTATTCAGCGGGAAACGGGAATCGAACCCGCAACATTCAGCTTGGAAGGCTGATGCTCTAGCCAATTGAGCTATTCCCGCAAAAATGGTGGGGGGTGGATTTGAACCACCGAAGGCGTTGCCAGCAGATTTACAGTCTGCCCCCGTTGACCGCTTGGGTACCCCACCAAATTCAAGTTAAAATTATCAATTATCAATTTCCAATTGTCACTTAGCGTTGCAGGGAATTCCAAATCTATTTGGAAGGAACGCAACGCAATAAAAACACCCGAAGGGGTGTCATTGTTTAGCTGGCGAAGGGAGTCGAACCCCCGACCTGTTGATTACAAATCAACTGCTCTACCAGCTGAGCTACGCCAGCACTTCTAAACCTTTTAAATATCTACATCGATTGCTTTTGTCAAGAACTATTTGCACTAAAAAACAATAATATCATCGATTATTTAGTGAAAATAGTATAAAATTGGAAATAATAATTTACGGCAGATGGCTTTCCCTGTATATTCCCGACGAGCGAATAATCGTATCGTTAGCATATCTCGTATCGGTTTCAGGGAAATCGACAATATAATGAATACCTCTACTTTCACGCCTCGACATCGCAGAACGAATCATCAAATCTGCTGCATAAGCCATATTGCGCAATTCGAGTATTTTTCTTCGCACAGGATTTTTTCGGTAAAAATCATCGATTTCTACCCACATAGCTTGCACTCTCGCATGAGCGCGTTTTAAGCGCGAAAGCGAACGAACAATTCCCATATAATCCCACATCAGTGTTCGAAGCATCTGATAATTATGACGAATAATTACCCATTCGTTTCCATTGAAAACACCAGAATCATCCCATTCAGGAATATCGGGAATTTTTTTATCACCGAAACCCTCGCGTTCGATATTTTCGATGCAGAATTTCGCCATAGAGAAAGCTTCCAAAAGAGAATTACTTGCAAGTCTATTAGCACCGTGCATCCCTGTGTGAGCGGTTTCGCCGCAGGCATATAAATTCTCGATATCCGTGCGTCCCCACTCATCGACCATCACTCCACCACAAATATAATGCGCCGCAGGAACGACAGGTATCAATTCTTTTGTTATATCGATTTTATGTTTAAAACAGTTTTCATAAATATTAGGAAATCTTTTTTCGATGAAATCCGTGCCTTTATCTCGAATATCCAAATAAACACAGGGGTCACCGCTTTTTTTAAGCTCGATATCGATTGCACGAGCAACAATATCTCTCGGTGCGAGCTCGAGCATTTTATGATATTTCGGCATAAATCTTTCACCGGCAGCATTCAATAAAATAGCTCCCTCGCCACGAACAGCCTCGGATATAAGAAATGCACGCTTATTCTGTTCGCCCTGCACATATAAAACTGTCGGATGAAATTGCATAAATTCCATATTGGCAATCCTTGCACCTGCACGGTATGCCATTGCAATACCATCACCTGTGGACACCGATGGATTGGTAGTGTGAAGATATACGACACCAGAACCACCTGTCGCAAGTATAGTTTTTCTCGCTAATATCTTATGAACCTCGCCACTGCCAATATCGAGAACATAAGCACCATAGCATTCGATATTTTCCCAGGGACGAAGTGAATAGTTTGGAATATGATGCTGGGTAAGCAAATCGACCGCCATATAATTTTCCAGAATCTCGATATTAGGGTTCGATTTCACCGCACTAATCAGAGTATCTTCGACCGCGCGCCCGGTGTAATCGGCGACATAAACTATGCGATTTTTAGAATGTCCACCCTCTCTGCCGAGCTGTGGGTCTTTTTCATTAGATTCACGCCTTGTGAAATTCACACCGAATTCGCTCAACTGGGCTATGACTTTCGGTGCATATTGAACGATTTTCTCGACAATACTCGGTTTGCAAAGCCCAGCTCCCGTGCGAAATGTATCCCGAATATGCGATTCGAACGAGTCGTTAGTTTCTGGAAGAACTGCTGCTATTCCGCCCTGAGCAAGCGATGTGCTGCCCTCATCGAGAGCGCTTTTAGAAATCAATATAACTTTGCCCAATTTCGCTGCATCGAGCGCAAATGTAAGCCCTGCAATCCCAGAACCGATTACTAAAAAGTCCACAATATTTTGGGAAGATTTCATTTTATTATAATTCGATTAAAAATTTGCTAAATTATAATTCACTAAATTCAAAAATCTAAATTTCTATCAGCCCAAAGAGCAGGGTCGAGGTCGTGGAAAATATCATCCTGACCCTCGAGCAATTCGAGTTCCCGCCAAAGTCCCGATGATGGTTCTTTGCCATCGAAAAGTAATTCGGCGATTTTTTTCACTTCGTTGAATTTTTCCCAGTGAAAAACAACTCTTTGCTCGGCGTAATCTCTTGCAGACCAAGTGCTGATGAGAAATTGCCAATCGGACGATTCCAGTAAAAGCAATTCTCTGCCCAATTGCATAAGAACCCGTTTCAATCTGTTATTTTCGGGATTTTTAACCCAGCGATTGGAAAAATCGCGCATAACATTTTCAGCTTCATATATATGTTCCCATGTCCAGGATGTCCAATCGTTAAGCCAGATATAATGAAAACCGCCTTGTCCCCAGGAACCTTCGGGAAGTTCGACAATTTCAGAGGGCGGATTTTTCTGAAGATAATCCCAACCGCGAACCATCTCAATATTTTCATTACCCTTAAGACTTTTCGCCAATTCGAACAGCCAATCTGGTCCCTCGAACCACCAATGTCCCAAAAGTTCGGTATCGAATGGCGCAGATATAATAGGTGCGCTATTAGATTCACTGGAAATCTTTTTTATTAACTTTTCACATAGATTAGCGAAATGATGTGCTTGCTCAGAAACCGTATCGCCAATCCATTCGGGATGATAAAGTTCTTTATCGGCAAGGTCGGCTTTAGCATCGGTTACACGCCAATATCTATGTCCACCCGGGAAATGTTTTTTGTGGAAATCGAGATATGCAGGATTTCCAGGATAGCCCCATTCGCCACTCCAAACTTGAAGTCCAGTCTCGGGGTCTCGCACATAAAACGGTGTCGCATATTTGCCATCGAACGAACTGCACAGGTATGGTTTATATGGTGAGCGAGGAATTTCCTCACGAGGTTCATATTGTTTGTCGAACTGAGACCATAGTTTTTTCAATGCCTCGAACCTGTCGATGTAAACACCGATTGCCTTGCCACCCTTGAGAAGATGAGCATCCACAAAGAAAAACTTAATATCGAAATTATACAAAAATTCTTCGACACCTCGTCTCAATCGCGGTGTTTTATCATCGCCGACGGGCGGTATCCAATTGTATCTCGGTCGATATGCAGCCTCGGGAAGCCATATTCCTTTAGGGTCACTGCCAAAATGTTTTCGATGAGTCTGTTTGGCGAGAGCGATTTGAGCATACACCGAATTATCTGTGCCGAGAAGCGGTAAATAGCCGTGTGTCGCCGCACAGGTTATTATATCTATCGCACCTTTGTCCTGATACTTTTTGAACTCACCGACTATATCGCCATTCATATCCTGAAAATCGTGAAGAATCCGTGTATAGAAATCCTGCCACATTTGAGCTAATTTCATTCGCTGCATATCGTCGATTTCTGCGAAATATCGTTCATCTTCCTGAGCCGAATTAAGTTTCAATCTTAAATATGAAACGAATTGCTCTGGAAAAGATGTATGAGCAAGTTGTTCCGCAAGCACAGGCGATATTCCAATCGTAAATTTCAATGGAATTTCATCGGTCTCGGCTTTATGCAAAATTTGGAGAATCGGGATATAAGTTTCCGCCGATGCCTCGAAAATCCAATCAGCACCGTGAGGCCATGTCCCGTGAGAAAGCACATAAGGCAAATGGCTATGTAAAACTATCTGTAAAAAACCGTTCATTATTTTCCTCCTAATATGAAATTTCATATAATTAAAACAAAAATATCGAATTTCAAAGCTAAAATAAATTTTTTAACTCGACACCTATTCGGGTGTTTCATGCTTCGCATGTTTTTTTTGTGCAACTTTTCTCCCCAATAGAATCGGGAATTCATTGTTGCACTCGATTAATCAAATAACTTTTCACCAATTAGAAAGAGCCGAAAGCTCGAAGCATTAGATATTTTCTTGCCTGCTAAATTAATGAAACAAAATTCTCCATTGCTGCCAAATACAGATAAGTGATATCCGGTTCAGATTATGCTATTCGCATTCTGATCTATTATCAGGTCCAAAAATATGGAACAGCCCGTCGATGTTTTTATCAAATGTGAATTTAATGACAAATTTAGCTACTTCGCCATTTTTTGTATTTGCTTGATAATATCTTTCACAGCCAACATTCTTTTGCTCGGAGGCAGGCATCGAAACACGAAAATTCATATTCAGAAAATATTCTTTTTTATCCACATTAATTTGTTCTATTGGCAAATCGTAAGTCTCACCCGATTTAGAAGTATATTTAATATATTTTTCATCACCCAATATTTTATAAATTTCTTCTATCGAAAGTCCTGCAATTTTCTCTGCCGACCACACTTCCCCCAGTCTATCGAATATCGCCTTTCCGTCTTCAGTAAAGATTATCCTATAATCTATTTTGGAAGCTGTCTGTCCCTGAATATTAATTAATTCCCCATCATCATATTCATCTAACAACCTCGATGCATCTACCCCCCACATATTAGTTGAATTTCTCACACTTTCCAAATTCATATACAATAATTCGCTTTCAGCACCTAAATCATCCCAATAATCGAGAGATTTAATCAGTTCGATATCCGATTCATCGATATTTTTATTTCGATACATTTTCAAGTCGTAAAACGAACATTTTAGCTTTACCGAAAAGTCTAAATTTGCACTACTACCGGAAGACATAATATATTCGTGGTTTTTACACGGAGTTCCGATATCATCTCCCGGATTCACCGACCTGGTTTCAGTGTGTTTAGTTTCGGCTTCTACCGTTTGTTCACTTTGCTTTTCTATTGTTTGTTTAGTTTGTTTCTTTTGGGTTTTATCACTGCTTTTAGAGCATCCAGAAAACAATATAAAAAAAGCAAACAACAATATCGAGAGATAGGCATATGTCTCCCACGATGTTTTTCTAGTCATATCTGTCCATCCTCCATTTTTTCATTAAATATATCCACGATGCAATCGATTAGTCTTGGGTATAGATGAATGCGTGAATGCCATTCCATAGGGGTTTAGCATACCAAACCATTATAATGTTTTTCCGCTGAAGTCGCCTGTTCAATCATTTTATTTCGCATTTCATCACTCCTGTTTTTCGTGAAAACCCCCATTTTTTCCATTGTATTCTTGAGGATATAATGTATATTTGTATCTATAATAATAGTTTTTTCATTCCATTCCAAATCTAAAAAAATTATCCTCTCGAATTTTTTATTTCTCTTATGCAAGATTTTGTTATATTCAAATATATTTCACAATAGGAGGAAACGATGACCAAAACGGCGATTTCAATAATTATACTGGGAATTTTTTCATCTGCGTTTTGCTGGTTTATAGTGCCTATGGCGTATTGGGACAATCAGGATTCGTTGACAGCGTATTTTGCGGTCGGTTTCGGCGACACGACAAAATATGGAGCGGCTGAATTGCGTTATGCTCCAAACTCCGAGGCATTGCGAATGGAATCGACTATTCTATTGCCATTTGCAGAAGGAACTGAAATTCATGCAAGATATATCGATGCTACGACAAACGACCCTCGCAAACCATCTATTTATCTTGCCGATGAGGATACAACATTGACCGATATTACCGAGAAGGTTCGGGAATATTCGGTGCGATTGAGTCAGAATTGGCAGGCAGGTATCGAAACTAAATGGGGACTTTTTGCAAATTATTATAGCGGAAAATATTTCAGCGATTACACATTATCCGAATACGGTGGATGGACTGAAATCCCCGAGACTACCGAGTCCGAATATGTCGGCGGTGGAATTTCATTCGGATACGATGGCAGAAATGGCAGTTTCGACCCACAAAAAGGATATGTTTTTCACATCGAGGTTGGAGCGAATTATTTATTGCAGGATACGCTCGATGCCGATTATGTCGATGCTGCGACGCGCACTGCAAAAACTGTGGGATTTTTGTATATCGAGCAGAATACATATACACCGGCATCGGCTTTACCGATACAAATCCCGCTTTTGACAGTTCAGGCACCGACTATATTAGCCACAAAAACGGCAGCAGCATATCAAACAAGCAAGGTTTCGCAACTGATTGGATATCGTTCGGGCGATTTTGAACTTTTTAGGGGACTTCCTCACCGCGAACTTTCGGGATACGCATTCTATATACTCTCGATAGATTTTAGAATAAGTCCTGTAAAACGGATGTATACGCCTGTTAGCTTGCTGCATTTTGTCGCACCGAGAATAATTCCAGATTCTCGCGCCGATATCGAATTGACACCATTTTTCGATTTCGGTAAAATTTATGGTGCAAATCCTGAAAAATCATTTTTCTCGACAGGTTGTGGAATCGCATTAAAATTCTCAGAAACTTTGATTACACGATTCGATTTGCAATATTGCACGACTTTCAGCAATTTCACCACATATTTTTCGATTCGTCACCCATTTTAGAAAATAATAGTAACAAGTTTCCCATCTGCCTCGTATGACAGGATTTCTGCGATTATACAAATAATGCCGATTTTAGAATTCGATATATTTGGTGAATCACGCCGATTGGATTTTGTGAGCATCGTAAGCCATCATCGCCGATGCTGTGAGAAAAATCACTGCTGAAATTATAAATGTCCAATTGTATCCTAAAACGGTCATCGATATAAGTCCCGCCAATGGTGCGCTGATACCACGAATCCCTGTCATCGTTATGTGAATCGATTGATATGTTGCTTCCTGGTCGTGTTCCGAGAAGAAAATCGAGCCGAGATTCCACACGATAGAGACTCCAGCCATAGTAAGCGATTTTATCACAAAACCCGAATATGCGAAAAATCTCCCGAAAGATGCACTTATCAAAAGCAATAATGGAAATAGTGCAAGGAATGCAAAAGTTTTACTCGCAAATTGAAATGGATTATGCCGGTCGTAGATTTTGCCTGAAAATGGAGCGAGAAACACAAGCCCAAACATCGAAAGCACTCCACGAGAAAATGCGACTTCTTTATAACTCATATGCAGCACATCTACAAGAAACATCGGGATAATTGGACCGATAAGCAAAAATGCAAACCCATATATGAAAAAATTTCGTTCGAAATGCCAAAATGCCCGGTTTCTGCGGAATATTTTAACCATATTCTTGAATGGATTTTCAAATGGAGTGATTTCCCTATCTGGTGTGGAAATCGATGCGATAATAAAAGATGCTAATCCCGCCAGCAATCCGACTGCAAATAATATCGGGCGAAAATACTGTTGATTTATATCGAGTATCACACCTGCACCATACGATGCCGAAAGTGCGAATAAATTCATAATCGATATCGCTATTCCAACTCGTTTCCCACGGCGGTTTTTATCGTAATTTTTCGAGAATATGAAATTTAGCGCAGGATTTATTATCCCTTGCGGTATTTGAAATATCCATATCAAAACGATGAATGCCCACGCTGTATTTACGAAAAATATCATCGACATAGATAAAATTTGCACAATTCCAGCGATTATGAGAAATTTGCGGTAATTCCTATATTTCTGCATAATTTGAGTAAATAGAATCGATGAGAATCTTGCAATCGATAGAGACATAAATAGGATAGTTATCTGTGTGGGAGTCGCTGCGAGTGCTTTTTTGGCAATAACCTCCTGCAAGGATAGGACTACTCCAAAAGCGAGCCCATTGAAAAGCGAAAATGAAATATGCTTTATGAATGTTTGTTTTTCGATTTGCTCCATTTCACCACTTCGGCTAAAAAAATCAAAATAATCGAGATAAATCTCACTGCAAGCGAAATGACAAGATAATTGTGTTATTTTATTATCGAATCGATTTCATCGGGATATTCGATAAAATTCCCCAAAAATAATTTCTAATAAAATATTACTTGCATAAAATAGTGAATGTATTAAGATATTATTGATGGGGCGTTAGCTCAATTGGGAGAGCACGACGCTGGCAGCGTTGAGGTTAGGGGTTCGAGTCCCCTACGCTCCACAGGCATTCGCCTGTTTTTATCGCGCAACTTCCCTTTCACCAGAGTGAAATTCCTTGTTGCACAGGCATTCGCCTGTTTTTATCGCGCAACTTCCCTTCCACCAGAGTGAAATTCCTTG
>JAGGZE010000020.1 GCA_021162205.1 bacterium | reverse complement strand
TGCTGACACACGGTTTCTGTCCCCCTTATTAAGGGGGACAGCGAGCGAAACGAGCAGGGGGTTGAAATGTTATTTTAATTGAGCGGGTGCAACAAGGAATCCCGTCTGGACGGGAGAAAAGTTGCACGATAAAAACACCCGAATGGGTGCAACAGGGAATTCAGACTTTGTCTGAAGGGAAGTTGCACACAAAAAACAGGCGAACGCCTGCAAAGAGAACACCCGAACGGGTGCGAAGGGGTGCGGTTATCACATGCTTTTGAGCAAAGATATTGCGGCAACATTAACAATATCATCCACCGAACATCCACGCGAGAGGTCGTTATACGGTTTCGCGAGTCCCTGAATAATCGGACCGATAGCTTTCGCATTAGCCATTCTTTGCACAAGCTTGTATGCTATATTTCCAGCATCGAGGTCCGGGAAAACCAGCACATTAGCATTTCCTGCAACATTGGAATCGGGTGCTTTTTTAGCGGCGATTTTAGGGATAATAGCGGCATCGATTTGCAACTCGCCATCGACATCTATATCGGGAGCTTTCTCTGCGATGATTTTGGTAGCTTTAATCACTTTGTCGGCATCGGTATGTCTCGCACTGCCTTTAGTGGAAAATGAAACCATAGCGACTTTCGGCTCGATACCGAGTAATTGTTTCGCAGTCTGTGCCGATGCAATCGCTATCGATGCAAGTTGTTCGGAATCGGGTTGTGGAATAACCGCGCAATCGGCGAATACGAACACTTTTTCCTTTTCGCCTAAAAATTCTGGCAGAACCATAAGAAACGAACTCGATACGACCGATACGCCATTAGCTGTTCCAATACAATGAATCGCTGCACGAAGGACATTGCCAGTAGTGTTTTCGGCGCCGGCGACAGCGGAATTGGCAAATCCTTCACGAACGAGCATAGCCCCCCAATACAGCGGGTTTTTCATCATTTCTTTTGCCTGATAGAGTGTAACACCTTTGTGTTTGCGCATCTCCCAGAATTTCATAGCAAAATCGTCGCGGCGTGCATCTTTTTCGGGGTCGGAAATCTCCGCTCCAGAAATATCGGCGTCCTCGGACTTTGCAAGCTCGTTCACACTGTCTTTATTCCCGACAATGATGACCTTGGCGAGTCCTTTATTAACAATAATTTCCGCAGCGTGCATCATTCGCGGTTCATCGCCCTCGGGAAACACTACTGTTCCACCGATTGCCTTTGCCTTAGTTTGAATATCGTCTAATAAATTCATTGAAAAACCTCCATTATAATTAAGTATTTCTTTTCTAAAATTTCGATATCAAATACGAATAGATAAAATTATTCCGTTTCTTCCTGCGATTCTGCGGTAAAATATTTTCTCATTCTTCGATGAACAGTATGTTTGACAACAAACATCGGGTCGAGCAGTTTCACAGGTTTAAATCGAACAGCCAATTCGCCGATAGCTTTTCGAGCAGTGCGAGATTGTTTATTGTTTTCGAATTCATCGACAGAATTGATGAGACCTTCGAGAATACGCAGCATCTCGCCCTTATACGATGTGTATATCCCGGAGAGCTCATAAAGCTGCTCGCGTTTAGTATCTACATCGAGTTGCATTTCGCGCAGAACAGATTGAGCTCGATTTTCAGCATCGCCGAGAATTTCATCCGCCTTAGTTTTAGCTTCGTCGATAGTTCGTTTAGCTTGTTCTTCCATAGCTTCCTTGATAGTAGTAGCCTGCCGCTCCAATGAACTTATGCGTTTGTGAAGTGCATCGATTTCATTACGCAAACTGCGATTCTCCTGAAGTATATTGTCCACAAATTCTGCAACCTGCGAAAGAAAAGTTCTGACATCCTCCTGCCTATACCCTTGAAACTTTTTGGAAAACTCCTGATTTCTAATATCCAATGGTTTAAATCTGACCGCCATTTCACTCTCCTGTTATATTAAAATATTCCCAATTTTTCTCTTGCAAGTTTAGCTCGCATTATCGCTAAATCGAGTGGACTCTCTATTTCATTATATTCTTTAGCGATATGTGCCTGCTGTCCAAGAATTAAAAGTTCATCGATAGTGTGTGCAGAAATAGGCAAAATCGACATAAATGCACCGAGTCTTAACGATGATAATAAAGTTTGAAATTCCATCCGTTCGATTAAATTCGCAAAAGATATAATTCCGTAAGCACGATTTACTTTATCTTTTATAAAAATTTCAGACTCGGTCATCAAATATTCTCTTGAATCTCGCTCGATTTGAATTATAGAATCGATTGCTATCGTAATATCGTTCTGAATCTGCTCGACACTTTTTCCCACAAGTTGTTTCGTATAAATTTTAACAAACGATGAACCTGAATCGACGCCCTGTCTCCATAAAGCATTAATTCCCAATCCGTGTGATTTAGCAATATCTCGAACCTGCTCGAATCGGTTTGCAATAAGCGTTCCAGCGATATGACAAAATGCTGACAGAATAACACCCGTGCCACATCTCGCTGGGTTCGATGAAAGATAACCGAATTGTGAATGCGTTGCCCAGTGATATTTTTCATCCATTCGCTCGATTACACTTTCAGCTTCCTCCAATGCAGAACCAAAGTCGATATCGCTAATAAGACAACGAAGAGTGAAATGGTCTGAACCATCGATTACAGCGGAGAACATTTCATCGGAATCGAACAATAAATGTGCATATTCAGGTCGAAGAATCGATGAATATGGTATCAGAAATCGTTCCCAATAATAATATCTATCACTAATTTCAAATTTATTTAAAAGAGAATGATTTTCAAAATATGGAACGAGTTCTTCGGTAAAAATTTCGCCGATTTCTTTCTTTTTATCATCTGAAAGTGCTACAGGAAAAGGAGTATTTTCAATATTTCGTATAAAAAGCACTTCTCCACCGAGTATAATATCAGAATTTGGAGTATCACAACACAGCCATTGTGGGCAATTTACTCGATTTTCAGAAAAATCTTGCATAATAAAAGTCTAATAATTTAATAATTTCTCAATTTTTTTATCATATCGCGAATTTCGGCGGCATCCTCGAATCGCTCTTGTTCGACTGCTTTATCTAACCGATTATTAAGCATCATAAGTTTTGTTTTAACCGAACTTTTCTCGTGCGTATCGTAAGTTTTAACATTATGAAAATGTTCGATTACAGTTTTCACTTCACCTTCAAATTCGATAAAACAATATGGGCAGCCGAGCAATCCAGTATCCATAAAATCTTTGAGCTGCCAGCCACAAAATGAGCAAGCATGCGAAAGTTTATAATCCGTATATAGAGTAATACCATTTTTTTTCAACTGGTCACCGACACCGACAAGCATAGCACATTTCGAGCATACATAAGTTTTTTTCTTAACACCATCGATATATTGCACAACGATTTGTTCCGCAGTGTTCTTCCCACAAATCTCGCATAATTTATTTTCATTTTTTTTCATATTTAAATCCCATTCGGTTTTGTAATAAAAAATAAGAATAAATATCTATGTATGCAAGATTTTATATGATTTTTTTAGATTTATTATATAATTCGATTGCAGAATCGAAAACATTTTGTGGTTTTATCTTGTCGAAGCATTTTCGAGTATCGAATTTGCATTTTCCTCTTCCGTGAAGAGTGCATGGAGAACAATCCACATTCGATGTTATATATGCTGTGAATTTTCCTCTTGGAACGAAACCGAGTGCGGGATGAGTCGGTCCGAATATCGCTATAGTCGGGATACCGAGAGCACCCGCCATATGAGTCGGTCCGCTATCGTTGCCGACAAATATATCGCCGAGCGAAATCAAACCTACCAATGTTTCGAGTGAAATTTCATCCACCCATTTAATCCGTGAACTATCGACTCCTTTTCCAATTATTATTGCATTAAAACCATGTTCAGCAAACAAATCGGCGAGTCGAATGAAATTTTGTTTTCCCCACCGTTTTAATGGATACTTTGCATCGGGATGCAATATTACAAGTGGTTTTTCCAAATCCGATACAATTTTTTTCGCAATGCAAATTCCATTTTTTGTGGGGAAAATTTTGGGCAGTGTATTCGGTGCATAAATACCGACTTTTTCGATAGCTTTTAGATGATAATCCACAACCGATTGCGGTTTCTTTTCGCCGATTTTGAATCTTGTTAAAAGTCTTCTATCAAAAGTTTTTTTATCGGTGCGAATCACGGGAATTCCAGTCATAGCAGAAATTATCGAGGTGCGAAAATTAACCTGAAGGTCGATTATCCAATCGGGCGCATACGATTGAATTTCGGAAATAGTCTTTTTCAACGAAACGAATTCAAAAAGCGAAGATAATCTTCTATCATTCTCGAACAACGGAGCATATTGTGGTTTAGTCAAAAACGATATATCCCAACCGTAATTATTCAAAGCTTCGATAACAGCAGTAGCTAAAATAACATCACCAAGAGACGAAAATCTTATAATCGAAGCTTTTGGCATATTTCACATCGCAAATAAAAAATGATTATTCACCGAGCATTTTTAATTTTTCTTTTGCAGGAGCAATCTCGGTCGATGCAGGGTAGTCCTGAATAATCTCTTTAAGAAACTTTTTCGCACTGGAAACATCGTCCATTTTTAATGCTGTAACAGCGGCATTATAAAGTGCCGA
The DNA here is from genome assembly GCA_021162205.1 of bacterium. Taxonomy (GTDB): domain Bacteria; phylum UBP14; class UBA6098; order B30-G16; family B30-G16; genus JAGGZE01. The sequence goes on along the minus strand of JAGGZE010000020.1, from coordinate 1,323 downwards.
TGGCACAAGTTCGCTTTTTGGATAATCCGATTTCACTTTAAGATAAGTCTTTCGTGCCTCCTCGAATTTTCCGAGTGCATAAAAACATTCTCCGATATAGTATCGAGCGTCATCGGCAAGAGAACTCTGCGGGAAAATGGATAGAAATTGCTCGAATTCCATTTTAGCAAGCTCGAATTTACTTCTATTGTAATCGAGCTGTGCGGTTTCAAAAAGCTTTTTAGGATTAACAATCGCCTGCGGTTCTTCAGCGGAAGTATCCGAACTGTTGACAGGCTGCTGTTTGGGATTATTCACATCTTTTTGAAGTGCATCGAGCCGTTCGGTAAGAGCGGATACTTGATAACCTCTATCGTTCAGTATGTTCTCGACAAGTCGTAATTCCTCGATAATAGACTGCATACTGGATTCTTGATTAGCATTGAGTTCTCTCGTTAGTTGTTCCTGAACCGTTAACAGAGAATCCATTCGAGCAAGCTGATGTTGCAATTTGACATTGTTTTCGGTTAAATAGTCGAGTTGCTGCTGAAATCTTTTAATTTCACTGCGAGTAGCGCATCCTGAAAGCAATAATACAAGCATAGAAGCGTAAATCGCATATTTCATAATTTTCGCAATCATAATAAAACGGGGGCTTTTCACCCCCGTATTCTTAATATTTTATTTCGATAATATCACAAAATCGACTCTTCGATTTCTACGCCAGCAAGTTTCATTAGATTCACTACAAACAGGGCGTTCTTCGCCATAACTTATAGTTTCGATTCGATTAGATGAAACACCATATTGTGCAAGGAAATTTTTCACCGATTCGGCTCGTTTCTGCCCGAGTGAAAGGTTATAGGCATTAGTTCCTCTTTCATCGCAATTACCCTCGATTCGAATTCTGGATTGAGCATTTTCCATAAGCTGTTTTGCATTATCGGTAAGAATAGCTTTAGCTTCTGCGGTAAGCTTATATTTATCCAAATCGAAATAAACGGTCTTAAGATTAATCTGCGGTTTGGGCTGTGGTTTAACAACTGGTTCAACTTTGGGTTCGGGTTTCTTCTCTTCGATTAGCGGTGGCGGTGGCGGTGGAACTTTTTTAGCACATCCTGTAAAGTTTATGCTTGTTAGAAACACTATGAAAGCTAGCAATAGAAGGGAACGTCTCATTATTCCTCCTTTTTATGATTTTTCAATTATTGTTCACAAACTTAAATATCGAATAATATAAAGCTAATATAGAATATTCTTAAAATTCTAATATTTGTCAAGCTTTTATACAATTTAAAAATAGTCGTTTATCAAAATAATGGATTTAACCGATATTCCAAATAT
>JAGGZE010000172.1 GCA_021162205.1 bacterium | reverse complement strand
CCCGACTAATCAAAAGAATTTTTCAACCGATTAAGAAGAACCGAAAGTTCTTCAGAAAAGTTTGAATATTTTCCACCCCTTCGGGTGTCTTTAGCGTGCAATTTTCCTTTCGCTTCGCTCAATTCCCTGTTGCAGCCGTTCGGGTGTTTTTAATGCGTTGCGTCCCTTACCGATAGAATCGGTAATTCATTGTTGCACCTGACTAATCAAAAGAATTTTTCAACCGATTAAGAAGAACCGAAAGTTCTTCAGAAAAGTTTGAATATTTTCCACCCCTTCGGGTGTTCTCTTTGTGTAACTTTTCTTACCGATAGAATCGGTAATTCATTGTTGCACCCGACTAATCAAAAGAATTTTTCAACCGATCAAGAAGAACCGAAAGTTCTTCAGAAAAGTTTGAATATTTTCTAACGAACCTTGTTCGTTAGAAATACTAAAGTTTTCTTGAAGGGGTCTGGGGGAACTTCTTTTCCAAAAGAAATTCCCCCAGAAAGAGCCGAATGGTTCAGATATTATTTTCATAAATCGAATTTTGTATTATATTTTAGAATATATAATTCAAAGGTGGTATATGATGAAGAATAATTACGATGTATTGATAATCGGTGCTGGTATAGTCGGTTCGACGATTGCCTATGAACTGGCGAAATTGGGATTAGCGAATACACTTGTTATCGATAAAAGTTATTTTGCAAGCGGTTCTACAGGCAGATGTGGCGCCGGTGTCCGTCAGCAATGGGGATTGAAATTCAATGCTTTGCTCGCGAAAAGGTCGGTCGAAATTTTCAGCAATCTCACCGATGAACTCGGGATGGATATCGAATTTCGTCAGGGCGGTTATCTTGTGCTTGCACACACAGAAAAACAGGTCGAACAGTTCAAGAAAAACATCGAACTGCAAAATTCTCTCGGGATACCATCGCGGTTTGTCAGCAAGGAAGAATCAAAGGAAATTTGTCCACCGCTCAACACGGATTCATTTATCGCTGCAACATTCTGCCCAACCGATGGTCATGCGAATCCATTCCTTACGAACTACGCGTATATTCGAGCGGCTCAAAGGCACGGTGTCGAATTCCGAAAATATACCGAGGTCATCGATATAAATGTGGAAAATGGTTTTGTCGATGGTGTTACTCTTGCAAATGGCGATAGAATATATGCTCCGATTGTTGTCAATGCGGCAGGTCCGTGGTCGAAAGAAGTTGCGAAAATGGCTGGAATCGATATTCCTACTCATTCCGAGCGTCATCAAATACTTGCCACCGAACCATTGGAGCGAATATTCGACACGATGGTTATTTCGTTCCAAATCGGGATTTATGTTCAGCAAGTTCCGCATGGCAATTTTGTTCTCGGTATCGGCGAAAAAGAAAAACCGTCGCACGAAACCCGCGCAACCTGGCAATTTCTCGAATTTGTAACTCACGAACTATTGAATGTGCTGCCGATAATGAAAAATATCCGACTTGTTCGTCAATGGGCGGGTTCGTATAATAAAACTCCCGATTCGGCACCGATTTTGGGCGAACATCCAGATGTAAATGGTTTCTATCAGGCGGTTGGATTTTCTGGACACGGATTTATGATTTCTCCGATGACGGGACGACTAATGGCTCAAATAATAGCGGGAGTCGAACCCGAAATCGATATCTCTCCCCTATCTATCGAGCGATTCGAAAAGGGCAAATTCATTATCGAGCCGAGTGTGGTGGGATAAAATTAATAAGTCATGCGAAATTGATAACTTATTGCGGCAACATTACTTATAATATTCGGTTAGCTATTTCCCAACCAGCCATTCAATTTGTGCGCTTTGAGTATAGAAATCGGCAATCGCAGAAACCCGTTGAAATTGAGCTTGTTCGAGTGTGAGTTCCGCATCTAAAAATTCGAGAAGTGTCGCACTACCGAGTTCGAATCTTTTTTTCATCGCCGTATGCGCAAGTCGAGCATCGTTCACCTGAGCCTGAGAAAGTTCGAAACTCGCAGATGCCTCTACCATTTTCCGATACGCTTCACGAATCTGCTGCTGAACACTTATATCGGCCTTCTCTAATGAATATTTCGCAGCGTCGAGTTGTGCCGATGATGATAAAATCGATGCGATTCGCGATGTCCCTGAAAATAATGTCCAACTCAACGATAGCCCATACGATGACGAGCCCTCATCACTCAAAGTAGAAAATCGGTCGGGCATATCGATACCGCTCCATCCCCAACTGCTCGAAAAATTCACACGAGGAAGATAATTTAAGTATGAGGACACATAGCTCAATTTCGACGAACGAAGTGAAATTTTAGATTGGCGATACACACGGTTCGATTTGTATTGTGAAAGAAAATTGTCGAGTGGAATAATTTCATTTGCAGGCGGTGGAGTAGATGTCGTATCGATTACGAAAGTGGTATCCAATGGGAAATTCAGAAGCGAGCATAATTGTTCTCTCGACCTATCGACTGCATTTTTCGCCTGTATCTCCGACAATTTTTTCTGCGCCACTTGAACTCTCATTTTCGATACATCGACATCCGATGCCGAACCGAGTTCCCGTCTTTGAACCGTTATCTTTTGCTCATCCAATATCCTCGACAGCGATTGTTTCGATATTCCATACTGCATAGTCGCCTGAACGAGCGCGAAGTAGGCAGAATATATATCATAGCGTGTTTCCGAGATTGCATCATCGAGGGACAATTTTGCAATATCCTTAGCAAATTTTGCCTGTTTGAGATATAAAATATCCTGACCGCCGGAGAAAAGCGGGAAACTCGCCGAAAATCCCAATGAATATCTGTCTCGTGAGGATAGAAATTGGTCGTTCACGATATACATCGATTCACGGTTCGAGCGTCGCCAATCTCCCGATACCGAGGCATTCGGAAGGAAATTGCTCCACGCAGAAAGATATTCTGCGGATGCTTTTCGATATTGCGACGACGACGATAAAATATCGGGATTTAGTTCGAATGCGATACTTTCAGCCCGAGCAAGCGTAAGCATAGTCGAAGGTATATTCTGAGCTTCCTGAGCAAAACTCATAACCTGCAATGCTATTATTATCGATGTGAATGCGAAAAATAACTTGTTCATATTTCCTATCCTTTAGAATCAAAATTAAAAAACTATCTTCCAGTAGGTTTTGGATTAGGAGATTTTTTGCCATCGGGTTTTTTAGGATTAGTTCCTTTTGAGGATTTTTTAAATTCTCCTTTTTTTAAATCTTTCCCAAAATTTTTACTTATAGATTGAACTTTATCACCCTCTTTGAGCTCACGCAAAACCTTGAATGGTCCAGTAATAACACTCTCCCCCATCGAAATTCCATCGGTAACCTCGACAAATCTATCATCGGAAATTCCAGTTTTAATCGGCTTCTTTTTAGCGATTCCATTATCGACAATAAAAACAGCTTCGCCATCGCGGTCGGTAGCGGTGTCGCGGTATGCCACAACTGCTGAAAGTTGCACCGCAAGAACCGAATCGTGCTCAGCAGTGGTAATCGTTGCGGTAACCGACATACCCGGACGGATTTTTGGCGATGGATTCACGAGTGCGATATAGACATAGAATGTCGCTCGTGTTTCCTCTCCACCGATATTCTGGACATTTGCCTGATGCGATATTTGAACCGTTCTACCCTCGAAAAAAGTATCGGGTAAAGCATCGAGTTCGATTTTGCTGAACTGCGCGAGTTCGAGGTCCACGATGTCGGCTTCATCGACCTCGACTTTCGCCTGAAGGTCGGTAAGTTGTGCGATTGTCATAATCGCACTACCAATATTATTCATCGTTCCCACGACAACAAATTCACCCTTTTCAGCCTGAACAAATGTTACAATACCATCTATCGGCGCTTTGATAATTGTATGAGCGAGATTATCTCGTGCCTCCCTGAGTGTGGCTTGAGCCGATTGCAACTGCGCTTCGAGAACATCGACCTCGGTTTTAGCAGATAAAAGCGCATCGTCGGATACCGCTCCCGATTTTTTAAGTTCATTAGTTTTTCTGAGATTATCCTGTGCTTTATTGAGATTAGCTCGAACCTGACTAACCTGGGCCTGAGCCTTATTCAATGAAGCGATATATCTATCTCTGTTGAGTATGACGAGAGTATCGCCGATTTCGACAGTGTCGCCCTCATCGACATAAAGACTTTCGATTTTTTCGGAGACTTCGGCGGAAATATTGACATCGCTTTTAGGTTCGATTCTGCCAAATGCAATGACAGTCGATTTTATTGTTCGAGGACTAATTTTTCCTACATCGACAAGTTTTTTATTCTTGTGCATCGCTTTATACGAAATACCCGCCACAATAATAATTCCAATCACTACAATTATTGCTATTATCCAGATAAATTTTTTCATCGTTCACCTCGGTTCATAAATCGACCATTTATTATTTGAATATACAGGTTCTCCTGTGAAATCATTCAAATTTGAAACGACAATATATCTTGCATTATATTTTTTGGCAATGGTAATTTTTTCATTTATCGACATTTTTCTGTATGAATCTCCTAACGCATCGGATGTATACGATTTGGGATGAAAATCTTGTAATCGCTTCCACCATTCCAAATCTACCCCTGGACCGCTTTTCCAATCGAATACTATACTTCGCATCGAATAAACACGGAAACCGTCGATTTCGGGCGGAGTAAGAAATATTGCATCGGCAGAAGTATTTTTCACCGCCCATTTCTGAATATCTACCCATTGTTTATCTTGCACTGTGAAAGGACCACCAACAATCGAGCGAAAAATAGCGATTATCAATAGTGCATATATTGGAAATAATTTAATTTTTCGGTCTATTTTAAGAATCAAACCGACACCGAATATCAAAACAAGAATTTGAAAACGCATATATAACTTAAAGTCCACTAATACAATATCCTTAACTTGTTCGGCTGGTGTGAAACCTTTCCATACGAGTATCGGTCCTACGAAACCTACTAATAGCCAGAAAATACCTAAAAACCATAATGTAGATTTTTTACGGACAATCATCGGGAAAAGCATCGAGATATGAGCGATTGGGGGTTGCATACCGATTGCGGGAAAAAAACAAAATAACGATGGCAAATTCTTTTGAAATTGCTCAAAAATATATTCGATGAAAAACGGAAAAAACATTAAAACAAAAAACACTGTTCCACGCAATGTTTGCATTCTTATCACAGAAATATTTTTCGATAATTCCCCGAAAATTGCAACCAATATGAATATAGTAGTCGATATTATAACAGGTAATGCCCATTTTTTTATACTCGACCATTTCTTCCTTATTTGAAAAAGCACAATTGTCGTAAATACTGAAAATGGCAACCATATAATTCCTAATTTTAATGGGAACATTTCACTCGACGAACGAATATTAAATAACTTCATCGTTACTTCATAGTTTTGCAGTAAATTTAATTTGGAAAGCCACACAAGAATTGGAATTGAAAAGAAAGATATAAAAATCGCACCGATAATAAATTCCTTCCACTTGCGATTATATAAAAGCACAATTGTCCAAATTACAATTGCTGGGAAAGCAAATATTAGATGGATATCGAATGCAATTCCAAGAAATATAGCGGAAATAATTGCTTTTTCATCGAGTAAAAAATAAAATGCTATCGATATAAATAACATCGCAGGCATTTGATGGGTAAATACTCCCCACCAAGCACTCGCTCCTAACGATGGCAAATAGCCGATTGCTATTATAACACCTGCCCATATCGATATTTTTTTAGAAAAACCGATTTTCTCCCATATCAAAAATAAAACATAAAAAATAGCTGTCTCGAATATGAAATAACTCGCTGCAAAGAATGGACGAATCATCGAATCGGAAATATGAAGAAAAGCTATAAAGCGATAGAAAAATGATATGAAAGAAATTAATGAAAGTTGTATCGGGTCACCGGCAAATAGCGCTTTACCCTCGAAAAATCTGATTAATGGAATATGAATAGTTAAATTGCCGGTATCTAAAGCGATTTTCTGCAAAAGCATCTGCCCGATACACAACAATAGTGCAATACCCAACTTTCCTTTCCAATCGAATTTCTCTTCCAAAATTAAATTTCCTTTCAAAATAATTCCGATGTAATTTTATCGATATTGCAAAATCTAATTTCATTTACCGAACTAAAATTATGAGATATTATTAACCGATTACGACTAATAAGGCAAGAATTTTTGAATTTAAATATTTTAGATATTACCTATAATGTTTATGCAAGAAAATATTTAATTCATTATCAGCGATTTTTGCGGCTTTTTGTCAGTTTTTTGTCGGTTTTTTATGGGATTATGAGATAAAGTCTCGGTGGCATATTATAGGTAAAAAATCTAAATTATAGATGAAAATTAAAGAATTATATTT
>JAGGZE010000121.1 GCA_021162205.1 bacterium | reverse complement strand
GGAAAAAATATCACTATTTTTTATTATTAAAAGAACTTTTTTTAACTTTATTTAATTGCGGAATAATTAACTGTCGAGCAGGATTAAAAAATCTTTTGTAAGCCATTTTAGTCGCAAGATATGCCGCAATAACAGGGGTTCCGAGCAAAATATACATTATCACTACCTGAAATTTCACTGCCTGCACAGGCGATGCACCGGCAAGAATCATTCCTGTCATCGCACCTGGAAGATGAATAATACCGGAGACTTTAACCGAGTCGATTCTCGGAATTATAGAAATCTTGAGCGATTTTTTTATAATTGGACCGACAGAAAAAGCAGGGGATTTACCGAGTGCCAGCGCCGCTTCGATTCGCTCTCGTCCATCATAGATACCATCACGAAATCTTATCAAACCCACACTCAGTGTATTCATCGAATTGCCGATAACCATCCCAGCCACAGGAATAAAATACATCGGTTTCGGTGGAATTATCCTGAATGCCCAGAGAATTAAAAGCGAAAATGTAACAGTTCCAAGCATTGCGAGAACAGTTATAGATAATGGTTTCGGCACACCCTTAGCCCGCCTCGAAGATGTCCACGCACCAATGAGCGACATTAAAAGTATCATCCCAAATGTCCACAATATCAAATGCTGTGCGAAAATAAATTTTAGAACATATCCGATCGCAAAAAGCTGAACAAAAGCTCTGACCGCAGCGATTAAAATATCCCGCTCGAGCTTCAATTTTTCGGTGAATGAAATTAAAATCCCAAATGCCACGAAAATTGCCGAAAGAAGTATATCTATATAAGTAATCATCAAAAACCTCCGAATTTTAATTTCAGTCGCTCTTATAAGAGAGGTCTCCCGACCTCGATTATTCAGCTAAACTATCGATTCAAAACTATTTTAGTTCGCCCGATACAAATTTTTTCACTATTTCATCATCGGCAAGTTTCAAATCTTTAGCAAACCCACTCCAATGGGTTTTGCCTCGATAAATCATCGCCGCTTGTCCACCGATTCGTTCCGCCTGCTCCATCAAATGAGTTACCCATACGAGAGATATTTTCGGCACAAGCGAAAGTAATAGCGATTCGATTGTTCGTGTAGCTGTCGGGTCGAGTGCCGAGGTCGGTTCATCTAATAAAAGCACTTCGGGATTTGTTGCGAGTGTTCTCGCAAGGCAAACTCGCTGAGCCTCACCGATAGATAATTCATCCCATTTTCGTTCGATATAATCACTCGGTAATCCAACTCGTTCGAGTAAATTATTTATTTCATCTGAATTCAACGAATTTCGAGCATATCGAATGTTATCTACGACAGTGCCATCGAATAATATAGGTTTTTGGAAAACCATCCCGACTTTTCTGCGAAGTTCATCGACAGGATATTTTTCGATTAATTCGCCATCGAATAGAATTTTTCCACTGTCGTATGAATTTAACCTGTCGAGAAGTCGAAGTAGAGTCGATTTTCCACTTCCCGACGGTCCGACGATTGCGAAAATCCCATCGGTAATTTTAAGCGAAACACCGGATAGAACAACAGTATTTCTATATCCGGCAACGACATTTATAAGCTCGAATTTTGTCTTGCTCATTGAACCGAATAGGAAGTAAGTTTCATATCGGTAGTGTCTCCATTCATAATATACAGAATTCTTGCGGGACCGACACCATCTGCAAGCCAATTGCAAATCGTCATTGAAATAAGCCCACCGAGAGCATTTACTTCTATTTTTTCACGATAACACTGGAAAGTTCCCGCAGGCACAGTGATTTCCTCCTGTGCTTCGACCTCGCCATCGACAGTGATATTTACCGTGTCACTCCATGTAAAGCCGACCGATGGGTCGAGTGGCGATACCGCGATTATATCATCTAAAATCGAACCATTATAGAAAAATATCGATTCAAGAAAATATTCACTTTTGCGATAATACGATGAATCGGTCGAACTATCTGTTACAGCAAGCACCACATACCAATCGAGCGAATCGTGAGTCGTCGTGTGGTCCACAGTTTGAACCTCGGTATAGAACGAATCGTTTCCTGCACTATCGGGTGCGATAACCTCGAAAGTCCACGAATTGCCGAGTGCGAGCGGAAAGTAATCGGGCGTTTCAGCGGGAGTATTGTCCTTCGAGCATCCAGCGAAAAACACCAACCCGATTGCAATAAGAATAATTAAACTCACAAAATAAAAAATTTTCATTTGTCCCTCCATTTTAAAATTTCGATTAGAATAAATTATTCGCTATTTCATCGATGTCAATCTTAAAATTTTTATAATGAGCTTTTAGCTCTTTTTGAGCCCTTCGGCTCTTTTTAGGGGCGATTTTTCTCCCGTCCGGACGGGATTCATTATCGCCCAAGCATTCGCCTGTTTTTGAGCCCTTCGTCTCTTTTAAATGGTAAAAATTTATTTTGCTCGAGCAGGTGCAACAGGGAATTCAGACTTTGTCTGAAGGAAAGTTGCACAAAGAGAACACCCGAACGGGTGCGAAGGGGTGCATAGTAGCGGCGCAGGGATTTGAACCCCGGACACGCGGATTATGATTCCGCTGCTCTAACCAACTGAGCTACGCCGCCATTTAGTAAATAGAATAAATTGGAATATATAATTGTCAAGAATTATTCGCTCGATAAACAGCAATTCTCGATTACTCACTGAAATTTTTATTCACAATGAAGTATCGAGGAGTCGATTTATTAACGCAGGCTTCGCCTGTTTTCATTGTGCAACTTCCCTGATTGCAAAGCAATCATTCCTTGTTGCACCCGATTAATTAAAATAATATTTCAACACCCATTCGGGTGTCTTTATTGCGTTGCTTTTTTCTGAATCCCGACAAGTCGGGACATTCCCTGCAATGCCTGCTCAATCAAAATAACTCGGCGACAATGAATCCTGTCAGGACGGGAGACCCCGATTTCATCGGGATTAAGAAAAAAGTCGCCATTAAAAAGAACCAAAGGTTCAAAAGAGCCGAATGGCTCAAAAAGAACCGAAGGTTCTTAATGCACTATTCGACAGTATAATCGGCATCGACAACATTATCAGTATCATCTTTCGGATTCGGATTCTGTTCACCATTAGGTTGTTCCGATGTAGTCTCACTGCCCGGTGGATTCGCTTGCGCTTCGCCCGATGGTGGAGTTGTCCCTGTTGTCTGATACATTTTTTCAGCGACAGTATGCCAGATTTTTTCAAGTTCGGTCATTTTGAGCTTGATATCCGCTGTATCATCTTTCTTGATTGCATCGCGAAGGTCGCTGATAGATGCTTCGAGTTTCGCTCTATCGGCAGAATCGATTTTATCACCGAGTTCTGTCATTTGCTTCTCGGTGGTATAAACGAATTGGTCGGCTCGGTTTTTCAACTCGACTTCCTCGCGTTTCTTTTTATCCTCATCTGCAAATTTTTTCGATTCTTCAACCATACGCTCGATTTCCTCATCGACTAACCCAGATGTAGGCTCGATTCTAATACTTTGCTCTTTGCCGGTCGCCTTATCCTTCGCAGTTACATGAAGAATTCCATTCGCATCGATATCGAAAGCAACCTCGATTTGAGGAACACCACGCGGAGCTGGTGGAATACCATCGAGAAAAAATTTCGCCAACGATTTATTATCTTTCGCAAACTGCCTTTCGCCCTGCAGAACATGAATTTCCACAGTCGTTTGATTGTTTTCCGCAGTTGTAAAAATCTCGGCTTTCCGTGTCGGAATCGTCGTGTTTCTCGGGATTAGAGTCGTCCTTACGCCGCCGAGTGTTTCCACACCGAGCGACAACGGAGTTACATCGAGCAATAATATATCCTTGACATCGCCGGCAAGCACACCCGCCTGAATGCCTGCTCCAACAGCGACCACTTCATCTGGATTGATGCCTTTGTGAGGTTCGCGCTCGAAAAGTTCCTTCGCTTTTGCCTGAACTGCTGGCATTCTGGTCATTCCACCGACAAGTATCACCTCGTCGATATCCGATGCACTTAAATGAGCATCTTTGAGAGCATTCTGGCAAGGAGAAACAGTCCTGTCGAGTAAATCCGATGTCATTTGTTCGAGATGAGCTCGTGTCAATTTCATCGATAGGTGTTTCGGTCCCGATGCATCCGCTGTGATAAATGGTAGATTGATTTCTGTTTCCATAACCGATGACAGTTCGATTTTCGCTCGTTCTGCGGATTCTTTGAGACGCTGCATCGCCATAGGGTCGCTGGAAAGGTCGATGCCCTGTTCTTTCTTGAATTCTTTTGCGAGCCAATCGATAATTTTCTGGTCCCAGTCATCGCCGCCGAGATGTGTATCGCCGTTTGTCGAAAATACCTCGAAAACACCCTCGCCGAGTTCGAGAATCGATATATCGAAAGTTCCACCGCCGAGGTCGAAAACAGCGATTTTCATATTCTTTCCTTTTTTATCGAGTCCATAAGCCAATGCAGCAGCAGTGGGTTCATTGAGGATTCGTTTGACCTCGAAACCTGCGATTTTTCCAGCATCTTTTGTCGCCTGACGCTGCGAATCATTGAAATAAGCAGGAACAGTAATAACAGCATCGGTAATGGTTTCACCGAGATAAGCTTCGGCATCTGATTTGAGTTTTTGCAAAATCATCGCTGAAATCTCGGGTGGAGAAAATTCCTTATCGGGATTGGTTATTTTTACTTTCGCAACACTTCTTTCACCCTCGACAATCTGAAATGGCACCTGCGCTATCTCGTTCGATACCTCGCCATAACTTCTGCCCATAAATCGTTTGATAGAATAGACAGTATTCGCTGAATTGGTTACCGCCTGTCGTTTAGCGGTAATTCCAACGAGTCGCTGACCATCTTTTGTGAATGCTACCACCGATGGTGTAGTTCTTCCACCCTCTGAATTCGGCACTACGGTGGGCTTACCGCCCTCCATAATAGCCATACAACTGTTGGTTGTTCCAAGGTCTATACCTAAGATTTTTCCCATTTTAATTGCCTCCTTTGTGTGTTTTCAAAATAGTGTTTATGCAAGGAATTGAAATACCTCACTGAATGATATTAATATTTTCTTAATTATTAAAATTACAAACGAAACCAAATTATTTATATATAATCCTCCTTAAAATTTGAGATTTACGGGGCGACTCGTTTTCCGAGCCGCCCCTATTGCGTGCTTATTCCACCTCGATTGGAATTTCCTTCGGTTTCGCCTCTTCCTTTTTGGGAAGTTTCACTGTCAAAACACCGTTCTCATACGAGGCTTTAATCTTAGAAGAATCCACATTTGTCGGAATATAGAAACTTCTCGTGAAAGAGCCGAAAACTCGCTCGACCCGATGATAGTTTTTCTTCTTTTCCTCGTGTTCCGCATTTTTTTCACCCGAGATAGTCAGGACATTTTCCGAAAGCGTGATTTTGACATTGTCCTTTTCCATACCAGGCGCATCGGCTTTGACAATAATTTCATCGTCGGTCTCCGAAATGTCGACACGAGGAATCCAATCGATAGCTCCATCTTCGGTGCGTCTTGCTGACGAAGGTGTAATCCCTTCAAACCGCTTTCCGAAAAACTCGTCGAAAAAGCGGGAAACCTCATTCTGCGCGCTCATCAGGTCCTCGAATGGTTTCCATCTTGTGATTGCCATAATTTCACCTCCTGTTAAATTTAACTCCGTTTTTGCACTAAAGCTATAACAATTACCGTGCCAAACTATAATAATCATCTATATATAGCTTTCCGACAAATTACGAATTTGTCGTGTGCCACCATAATGACATATATGTCACTCATCTACTGACAATATAATGCCATTTTGTCATATTTTATCGAAAACTAAACTTGACCAAATCGAAATTAAACTTATATTCGAGAATATGGAAAATACCCATAAAATATTGATTGTCGATGATGAACTTGTCGAGCTCGAAACACTTTGCGATGTCGTGTCGTCATCGGGCGAAATTATCGCTTCATCGAGCGGTATCGAAGCTCTCGATATTATACAGAGCGAAAAACCTGCACTCGTAATCACAGATTTGGTGCTAAAAGATGAAATCGATGGCTTGAAAATTCTCGATTTCGCACGCGAAAAAATCCCCGATAGCTCCGTAATATTGGTAACAGGACACGCATCTGTCGAGACCGCATTGAAAGCGATGAAATCCGGAGCATACGATTATCTCGTCAAACCTGTCGATATTCGACGGCTTCGTGCCGTTGTCGATAAGGCACTCGAACTATATCGAATAGCGAGAGAACGAACTCGATTGCTCGAAGCGGTCGATGGCGAAACACAATTTCAAGGGATGGTCGGCGTATCGTCTTCGATGTACCGGGTTTTCAAGAAAATCGGTGCGGTTGCCCCGACAGATTCGACAGTCCTAATTCTCGGCGAAAGTGGCACAGGAAAAGAACTCGTCGCCGAGGCAATCCATAATCTTTCCAACAGAAAAGGCAAACTTGTGAAAATAAATTGTTCTGCAATCCCCGAAAACCTGCTCGAAAGCGAACTGTTCGGATATGAAAAAGGTGCATTCACAGGTGCATCGAGAAAAAAGCAGGGTAAATTTGAACTCGCTAATAATGGAACTTTATTTTTAGATGAAATCGGCGATATGCCATTGCAATTGCAGGCGAAACTTTTGCGAACAATCGAATCGGGTGAGGTCGAACCACTCGGTGCGGAACAACCGATTAAAATAGATGTCCGAATCGTAACAGCGACAAATCAAAATCTCGAAGAACTAATGAATCGAGGGAAATTTCGCAACGACCTATATTATCGGTTGAGAGTTTTCTTAATTGAAATTCCGCCACTTCGAGAACGAACCGAGGATATTCCACCGCTGATTTCATATTTTTTAAGAAAACTTTCAGCAAAATTCGGTAGAGATATAAAAGGCATTTCTCCGAAAGTGCTAAATGCTTTTCTTTCATACAGTTGGCAGGGCAACATTCGTCAATTGCGGAATGCACTCGAAGAAATCGCTATTCTTTCGCAGAGTGGAATTCTCGATGAACTACCATCGTTTATCGAGCAACCCGATAAAATTCAACTCGATGGCACGATGGAACAACTCGAAAAGCAGGCAATTGAAAATGCACTGAAAAAAACGGGTGGAAATAAAACCAAAGCTGCGAAATTTCTCGATATCGGATTGCGAACATTGTATCGAAAAATCGAAAAATATGAAATCGAAATATAGTCTTCGATAGACTAACGATGCCCCAACAGGCATTCGCCTGTTTTTATCGTGCAACTTTTCTGACAACCGAGTTGTCATTCATTGTTGCACAAGCTCAATCAAAATTTCTGGGCGACAATGAATCCCGTCCAGACGGGAGACCCCGATTTCATCGGGATTAAGAAAAAAGTCACCATTAAAAAGAACCAAAGGTTCAAAAGAGCCGAAGGTTCCATGCATTCGCCTGTTTTTTCTAAAATAGGTTTCTCCTAAAAATACTTATTTAAATAAATTCGCATAAAGTAGACACATATTAAATAAATGAAAATTGACTTGGCTCATAATATGAATTATATTTGAAAATATGAACGATGACGATAGCAAAATACTCGAGCAAATCGAGAAATTCACATTCCAGCATAATTTATGGGATGCGGACGATACTGTTATCGCTGCGGTTTCTGGTGGAAGCGATTCGGTATTTATGCTGATGATTTTGCGTGAACTATCTAAAATGCAAAGTTTCGATTTGCGTGCGATTCACATAAATCATTTGCTTCGTGGTGAAGAATCCGATGGCGATGAAATTTTTGTCGCAGACCTTTGCAAAAAATGGAAAATCCCGCTTAATATTTATCGAGTGAATATCGCAGACCTTTCGGAAAAATTTCATCTCGGTATCGAGGAAACCGCCAGAAATCGAAGATTGAAAATTTTCGCCGACGAATCTAAAAAATACAATGGTGTGATTGCGTTAGCTCATACCGCCGACGATATAGTCGAAACATTTTTGTTCAATTTAATTCGCGGCACCGGTATTCGAGGTCTTTCCGCTATCGAACCAAAACGAAATCGCATTGTCCGACCGATTCTTCCGATATGGCGGGAACAAATAATAGCTGTTTTAAGAAGCCATAACATATATTGGCGTGAGGATTCATCGAATCTCGAACTAAAATATTCGAGGAATCATATTCGGAATGAACTCGTCCCATTTATAAAATTGCATTTCGGCAAGGATTCTATCGAGCATATCGAATCCGCATCGGAAATGATTAGAACAACCAAGTATGCTCTCCAACGATGTTTCAGAATGCGTCATCGAATAGCTTTTATCGGCGAATGCGATGGTATCGTTTCATTCCAAACGGATGAAACACTGACCGACCCGTTCACTTTCGGCGAATTGCTGCGGCAGGTATTGATTCGATTGGGAATCGGGCTGAAACGATTTTCGAAAGAGCGTGTAGAAAGACTTTTCAATGCACTCTTGATAGCTCGACCGAATAATAGAATCACGATTTACAGTGGAGTATTCGCTGTAAAAACTGGCGACAGCTTGATTTTTGCCGACCATCGACCTATTCAGATTGTCTCGCAAAATGTTTATGTCGATGAACCGATTTCTCTCGATGGCGGTTTAGGCGAAATGAAAATAGAAATCGTTTCACCTAATAACGATTTCGGGAATATTTCGCCATTCGAGGCATATCTTGGATACGATGGACAGGAAATGTCTATTCGACCGTATCGAAATGGGATGTATTTTAAACCGTTGAGCAATGTTTCGATGAGACTGTCGAAATTTTTGAAAAATCGTGGTGTGCCAGCTATTTTCCGAAAAGCTTTACCACTGTTTTTTATCGGAAAAAAACTGGCGTGGGTCGGTGGAGTAGAAATTTCAGAGCAATTCAAAATCGACAATAACACAAAAAATGTGGTTCATATAAAATGGGATGGCAGTTTCACGAAAATTTTATCCAAGTCCATTAAACACAGTAAAAATAGAAAAAAATAAAATGATATATCTCGCACAAATAATTTTACTTTTAATTTTGCTTGGATTTTCCGCTATATTTTCAGGTTCGGAGACCGCATTTTTTTCTATTTCACCGATTCATCGCGAACGGATGCGTTATCGTGGAGATAAATTATCACGAAAGACATTAAAACTTCTCGAAAAACCATCGGAATTACTCACTGAAATTCTTTCGGGGAATATGATTGTTAATATCGCAGCGACTGTTTTTATGACATCGTTTATAGCGAGACATTTAAATGGAAAAGCTGCGGTATACGCGATTCCGATAATGACGATTTTATTATTGCTATTTGGAGAAATTACTCCCAAAGTGATTGCGGCTCGATGGAATATCGCTTTTTCCCGCATTACAAATTCGATTTTAATTTTTGTGATGCCTGTTCTTTTCCCATTCGTCTTTGTGCTTGCGAAATTGAGTTCTCTTATCGGTGCGGAAAAATTCACCCGCGAAGAATTGAACGAAGCCGATTTTAGGGCTATGGTCGATATTTTAAGACGAAGTGAAAACTGGAGTCCCGAACTTGTCACAGGGCTTTTAGGCACGATGGAACTCGATAAAAATTCGATTGTCGATTTCGCTATACCGCGTGAACGATGGATTGTCGCCAATATAGATGCACCCGCAGGTGAATTGCGGATGAAACTAAATTCAAATTCGCAAAATGTTCTAATTTTATTCGATGATAATACGATTGCAGGAATAATCGAACCGAGCAATTTACTTGGTGTTCCCGATGATACTCCCGCCTACGATAAATCTATTCCACCATTTTTAATCGGTCAAAAAACATCGGTAAGTGCATTGCTGTCAAAATTGATGGGAAATGGACTCCACTGCGCAGTTATTGTGGATGAAAATAAAAAACCGGTTGGATTGGTCGAAATCAAAAGGATTCTTTACGCACTTATTTCAAAAGAAGTTTCAGGAGAATCGAATGATTAACATATATATAATATTTATAGGTTTGCTTTTCGCTGCATTTTTCGCAGGCACGGAGACATCGTTCGTCTCGAGACTATATGTGAAATCGTCGGGACTTTCGGAATGGTGGCGCAAACATCCCGAAAAACTACTCGCAACAACTCTTGTGGGAACGAATATCGCCTTTGTAACATCGACCGCACTCGCCACCGAATTTGCGATTAAAAAATTCGGTGGGTTCAGTGAACTTTATATAATTATTATTTTGAGTATTATCGCATTGGTTTTTTGCGAAACGATACCGAAATCGGCAGGATTGCGGTTCGCTTATAAATGGACAAATATTGCCGGCAAAATTCTGTTCGCATTTTATATCATCGCATTCCCGATAATTATAGTCGTTTCAGCTTTCTCAAAAACTGTATCGAGAATTATCGAAAAATCAGGCGACGATGATACTCCGCAGCCTGTCGAATTGAGTGAAATTCTTCGAAAACCATTGCGCGGATTAGATTCGGGAAGACTTTTATCTATTTTAGTTATATTGAGATTCGCAGGGAAAAGAGTATTCGATATGATGCATCCTATTGCCCGATGCGGGAAAACTAATATCGGCGAGAATGCCTCGAATGCTCACAATTTGATAATCAAGGGCTTGCCATATATCGTTATCTACGATGATGAAAAAATAGTCGGCGTTTTAGATTCTGAACTTGCAGCGAAAATTCCCCCACAAGAAAAAATTTCTACCGAGCATATATCGACTTTATTCATCCCTGAAAAGAAAGATATAATTGAATTTCTTAAAGAGGTCGGTGAAATCGAGTTCAAACCGGCGCTCGTTGTCGATGAACACGGCGAAATGACAGGAGTAATCGGCGGGAGACCATTAGTTGAAAAAATTATTCGCACCAAGCAAATTCCGCAGCAGCGAACACTTCAAATTCCGGGCTCGGTTATAATAATTCAAGCCGACACGCCTATCGAGCAAATCGAAACGATGACAGGATTAGATTTCCCGAAAGGACAATATCAATCTCTCGGCGGATTTTTAGAGGAATCTGCCCAAACCATACCGAAACAGGGTGAAACAATCGAGTGGAATTCGCTGAAATTCGAGATAATCTCCGCAGACAAAAGAAAAATCGAGCGCGTGAAAATAACGAAAATGGAATAAACACATTCTAAGAAATCTTAGCATTATTTACAGTTTTGAAATTTCCTAAACCTGATGAAACCGACAAGGAAATACCAAAAAGTGTAAATAACGCTCGAAAAAATAACCATTCGATTTCATTTCACCAAAATTATTTTTCTCAACACAGATTTGCCATCATATTTCAGCATAGCGAAATACACACCCGTTCGGGTGTTTTCTTCACTCCAATTTATTTTGCCGACACCCGATACATTTCTTTGAAAAACCGCTCTGCCCAAAACATCGTATATCACCAGTTTGGAATTTTCGGGACAGTTATATGCTATCGAAAAGTCCGCAGAAATATCGCCGGCGATTTTTAGACTCATCGCAGACTTCCCGATATTATTACTTTGCGGTTCGGCTACCCCTGTGGGATGGACATAGAAACTCCAGCACACAGGTTCGGGCGGTGCAGGACAACAGTGCGGTATGCCATCGCATTCCATAAATGGATCCACTCCCCGCGGATGCAGATGCACGGGCTCGCCATAGGCAACAACGGGTGCATTCGTAACATCCTGCATACACACGGTAATTTCGCCATCGTAATCGGCGGGAATATCGGTGCTGTCGGCAATAACGCCGAATCTTCGCCAAGGAAGCGGCAGACTATCGGGTCGATACCAGAATGTCCCTGCATCGCCATATCGAATCGTGTCTGCGCCGCTATCCCATTCGATTGTCATCCAAGCAGATATGGAATCGAGAAGAAAATAAAATAATTTCCCACCTGAACAATCATACAGCTCTGATGCCGCTCCCATTATTATACTATTGCAAAAATAATCTATCCTTATACTGTCCAAGAAATCTATCGTACCTCGAGGGTTAAAATGACTATACTGAATTTTGGGTGCTTACCCCCATGCTTTCAAATACAATAATGTATTAGAAAATAATGTTTTATCTTCATAGACACCGCCACTCGTATGGAATGGCATTACATATAATTCCTCCGGATGGGTATCTATTATATAAACATCGAATGGGTCTCCTGAGGGCCAAAGGGAATCAATCCTACAAAGTCCCGCTTCGATTATCCAACAATTACCATCTCTGTGAATTTCTATATTATCACATATAGGATAATACGGAGAAATAACACTATCTATTATTTCACCATTTGGTAAATCACCTATTCTGTGAAATAAATATCCTTCAGGCATACCTAAACCCCAGAAACGCTTTAAATAACTTAAAGTTCCTTCAAAATAGTATCCACTATCAGACAATTCCTCCCAGCGTAAAATTGCTTCAGTGCTGTCATAACAATAAAAGAAATCAGAACTATCGCCATTCACGAAAAATGGTTTTTTATCAAAATAAATCGAGTCGCAATCCCTACAACATATTCTCAATCTTATGTATTTTTCAGTGTGTGTTTCAGGGATAGATAAAACAGGAGAAGTTATAAAAAATGCAGTATCACATATCAGGGAATCTGGTAGGCAAAAAGCCGAATCGTATTCAATAGGTTTATTGATTCTAATTCCCAAATTTATCAATTTGTCCACTGTGGGAGGGTAATCAAGATAAACTTGTGGCGTATCCAACATAGTCTCCTGAGAAAATGCTATGGCTATTATAAATAACAATAATAATATACATTTCATCGTTAAACTCCTTATAATTGATGGGGTTAGCCATTGGCTAACCCCAAAAATAATTTATTTAATCAAAATTATTTTTTTCAACTTTTCAACATTTTCAGACTTTACTTTCACAAGGTAAATCCCGGATTCATTGCTATTAGCGAACCATTTATAATTTACCATTCCATCAGTATCCGAGCCCACATCAAGTATATTATACATTTTTATCCTATATTTACCAATATACCAATATTTTTACAAATTTCAAGTATTATTTTTGAACCCTTCGGCTCTTTACCTACATGGTATTCACACTAATGTAAAATTATTGAGTTGGTTTTAATGGGGGGAACACACCATCCCGTCCGGGCGAGATGGTTTTTATGTGTTTTTTAAATTAGGTTTAATTTGTAAAAAAACAAGCAATTCGAGCTGATTCAGGTGGATGTGAAATACCTCGACGACATAAATGAATTTTATATCACCGAAAATTTCACAGGGAGAAAAAATTTCATTTGTAAAAGTTTTTACTACAATTATATTTTGATTTATTGAGAATAAATCGATAATATGAACAATCAAACTACAAACCAAATATTTAAAAATAATAAAACAAACAACCACAACATAGATGTCGCAGGACTATCGCCGATTATAATCGACTAACTTATTAAAAAATTTTTTATATAAATACCATCTGCGTAAAGCCGACAATAAATTTATTATTGCATGTTTTATAAAAAAATATTCCAGGAGGATTTTATGAATGCAAATTTTCATGGGAAACATCTGATTACATTCGATAATTGGACAAAGCAGGAGATAAACACTGTTCTCGAACTTGCTGGCGAATTGAAACGGCTCCGTTCCGCTAACGAGATAACGAATCGGCTTATCAACAAGACGCTGTTTATGGTATTTTTCGAGCAATCCACTCGGACACGCAATTCGATGGAGGCTGCGATGACTCAACTCGGTGGACACGCTCACGATTTGACCGCCGACAAAATGCAAATATCTCATGGGGAATCGCCGCGTGATACTGCGAAAGTCTTGTCTCGAATGGGCGAGGGTATCGCTATCCGCAACTGTTTTTATGGCATCGGCAATAAATATCTGAACGATATCGCGACCAATTCCGACATCCCTGTTATTTCGATGCAAGACGATATATATCATCCATTGCAGGCAATCGCCGATTTGATGACAATTCGGGAATATTATGGCGCGAATTTAAGCAGACTGAAAATCGTTATCAGTTGGGCTTATGCAACAACTCACGCCAAACCGCTGTCGGTTCCGCAATCGCAGGTATTATTATTTCCACGCTTCGGAATGGATGTTGTCGTTGCTCATCCGAAAGAATTTCCGCTTCAAAAGGATATAGTGGAAAGGGCGAAACTGAATGCCAGCAAAAATTCTGGGACATTGACATTTGTCGATAGAATGGAAGATGCACTTGCCGATGCCGATGTCATCATCCCGAAAAACTGGGGTGGCTTCGGTTATTTCGATGATTTTATCGATAACGATGAATTTTATACGGAGATGAAAAATAATCTCGAAAAACATCACGACTGGATATTGAATTCTGAAAAATTTGCATTGGCGAAACCCGATGCAAAAATAATGCATGCACTTCCAGCCGACCGCGGCAATGAAGTTACCGATGAGATTATCGATGGACCGAATTCAATTATCTACGATGAGGCAGAGAATAGATTGCACACTGCAAAAAGTATTTTAGCACTGACGATGTGAAAATAATAATATACTGGGGGCAAACCGACACATTTTGATAATCGATTGCCCCCGATATTTTCGATATTATGCCACTACTTTTTCTCGATACGCGCTTGCGATTCCATTATTTCACATAATGTGTATGAAATCGTAAAGAAAAATAATCCCACGATAAAAGCCACTATAGCGCTTATACCACCACCGAGCACATTAAGCACAGGGATAACTTGAGCTAATCCGAAAAGTGCAAAAAAAGCGATAACTGCAAAAACTAAAAAGAAAAGCGCAAAAACTCTTAACAACACAGTCAAAAGACCTCGCATAGCCATAATTCCTCCCTTTAAAATTATATTATTTAAAATAATAGTTATGTAATATATTGT
>JAGGZE010000148.1 GCA_021162205.1 bacterium | reverse complement strand
CGTCTCTACATTGTTCCTAAATACCACCTGCGTAAAGCAGACACAAAAAATAAAATTTTCTCTTGATTTAAAGAAAAAAATCATTATAATTAAAAATCAGAAGAAGAAACTTTTTCAGGAGGTTTAAAATGAAAAAGGTATTTTCGCTTGCGCTTATTTTGACACTATCTCTTGCGTTTGCAAACTCGTATCAACTCGAGAAACTATCCCGATTAGATTTGAATCCTGTCGAGGCGATTAACTCATCGGGACAGGTCGTCTATGCCGGTGTTGGTGGAATGTTGAATATATACAATATTTACCAGCGCGATTTTCCGCAATTGATGAACACTATCGAGGGTCATTCGAGTAGAATTCGGGCTTTAATCGTCGATGGCAACCGATTATATTCACTCTGGGCAACGGAAGGTCTCGAAATATACGATATCACCGACCCTTATGCTCCACATTTGCTGGGGAAATTCACCGGCGATAGCGAGCACGAATTCGCTAAATTCACATCGATGGACCTCGATGGCAATACGATGTATATTTCGGGTGAGAAATTTGTCGCATCGGTTAATGTCTATGACGCTGAAAATCCCATAATAGCTGGTTATGTCGAACTCAATGGCACACCGCTTAAAATCGATTACTATAATAATAAACTTTTTGCTGCCGCTGGCAAACTCGGTCTGGGAGCTTTTTTCACTCCCGACCCGCAGCATTTCTATCTCTATGGCAGCCAGAAGGGTGTTTATACCGCGGTTAAAGCGTATCGAGATATTATTCTCTATGGTCGTCTCGATGAACCCAAGCGTGATGAAAAAAATATTTTCGGACCCAATCTTTTTAGTTTCCCATTCGAGTCACCGAGAGTTGTTCGAGTTCGCGACGATGTGGTTTTCGCTGGTGGAATGGCAAATTTTGCAACATATCGATTATTAAAAAACCGAAAAGACCCTGTTATGCTGTGGAACCTAAGCGATTTGCCGACTGTGGATTGTGTTCTAAAAGATGACAATATCTATCTTGCCAATACCTATGAAGGACTTTCGGTTTTCGATATTTCCAATGTCGAACATCCTCTTGAAATCGGCAGTTTCTCGACATCCGATGTTCCACAACGGGGATGTGCACTCGGCGATAAATTCTATGTCGCCGCTGGACTTTCTGGTATCGTTTTAATCGATGTGAATTCTCCTGAAAATCCAGTGGTCGAGAAAAAATTCGGAAATGAATACCTTCATACTACTTGGGATGTGAAATCGCATAACGGCGAAATTTACGCTTTGGGTGCAAGGAAAGATTCCGATGCCAATGTTTTCATCGAGAAATTCGATGTCGATGGTCAGTGGCTTGCGGAATATCCTATCGCGAAAATCGATAAACTCGACCCTATCGGCGAAATCGTATTTGGTGAAAAATATTGCACGGTCAGTCTTGGAAGCGAAGGAATTTACATTTTGAATTCAACCGATTTTAGCAAGTTATACAATATTAAGGATGGCTCGATTCAGTTCTGCGACATCGCTA
The DNA here is from genome assembly GCA_021162205.1 of bacterium. GTDB lineage: Bacteria > UBP14 > UBA6098 > B30-G16 > B30-G16 > JAGGZE01. The sequence continues at coordinate 63,369 of JAGGZE010000148.1, read as the reverse complement.
TTTCGCAGGATTTGCTTTATGCATCCGATTATCGTGGCGGGTATCAGATATGGAAACTCGGCGATGGCGCACCGCAGTTTGTCGGCTCGGTTCAGACCAGTCAGGAAGGTGGAAATGGTATTGCACTTGTCGGCAAGTATTTGCTCGCCGCCGACGGTCCCAATGGACTGGCAGTTATAAATGTCGGGAATCCCAAAGAACCTGTGCTGGAAAATTCATACACGACAGTTTGGGGAACCGACCTCGCTATCGATGGCGATTTCGCATATCTTTCCGATGGTCAGGGTGCGATGAAAGTATTCGATATATCGCATCTACCAGATGTCGAACTTGTCGATGAAATTCCAAATAGTGGGTATTGGACTCATATTTATGCCGATAATGGCTCGATTTATGGAATAGATGCACTTGCGGGAGTTTATGTATATCGACTTTCGAGTTTGAACACTTACACGAGAAAAACGCCGAATTTGCCTGTCGAAAACAAAATAATTGATGCTTATCCGAACCCATTTAATTCATCGACAGCGATAACATTCTCGGTTGCGGAAAAAAGTCGACTCGATTTTTCGATATACGATGTCACCGGCAAACAAGTGGTTACATTGATAAACGATGTTGTCCCCGCCGGTAAATATACATTGCATTGGAACAGCGATGATTCACCGAGTGGAACATATTTCGCCGTTCTAAAAACACCGACTTCGAATAGTGAACAGAGATTAATTCTGGTAAAATAAGGGGTTTGCAAAAATATAGTTTTCCCTTTTTGTTGGAGCGGATTTTTATATCCGCTCTTTTATATATCCTCTTATCGATTTTTAATCTCTTGACATTCGATATTTTATATTTATTTTTCGTCGATGAAAATCGGGGTAAAAAAATTTGGTGACGGTATTATTCCTTGTAAAATGAGTGATAACGCTGTCGGTTTCGATATTTTTGCTCGACTCGATAATTCCATAGAACTCGCAGTCGGTGAAAGAGCAATTGTCCCTGCTGGTTTTGTAATCGAGGTTCCACAGGGTTTCGAGGCACAGATTCGTCCTCGAAGCGGACTCGCTATAAAATATGGACTCACTATGCTCAATTCTCCCGGCACTATCGACCCCGACTATCGAGGCGAGATTAAAGTTATTTTAGCCAATCTCGGTGATGAACCAATCACAATCGAAAATGGCGATAGAATTGCACAGATGGTTATCTGCCCTGTCGCGGAGCCCGAACTTATCGAGGTCGATGAAGTTACAGAAACAGAACGAGGAAATGGCGGTTTCGGCAGCACTGGAAAATGATTTAAAAAAATTTTAATCTGAAAAATTACAAAAAAAGAGGATTTTTATGAAAACCACAATTATTTTCATCATCGCATTTGCAGGTTTGCTTTTTGCCCAGACATACATCGCAAGCGATTATTTCCCAATCGGTGTAGGATATATCTGGAATTATGTCGATTCTAACAGCACAGCGGATACGGTATCGTTTATCACCACCGAAATAACGGGCGATACAATACTGGATAGCTATACCGCATACATAGTGGAAACAAGCGGCGATTCAAATTCCACATCGTATTACGAAATTCGAGATGATGGAATATATCATCTTATAATGGATGAATTCTGGGCGAGAATGTTTCCAACTACTTTTTCACTGGGAGATGTCTGGGATGTTGTAACAATAGACACAACTTTTTCCGATTCGGGTTATACTTATCAAATCTATAGTTATATGTATGCGACAGCGGAATCTATCGTGAATGTCGATGTTCCAGCAGGCGAATTCGATGATTGCATAAAAATTGTTATTACAAATGAAATGGATGTTACAGTATTTGTAAGCGGTATGCCGGTGTATTCATATTCGGATACATTCGAGCAGTTCGAGGATTGGTATGCCTATGAAGTTGGTGAAGTGCAATCGATTACTGTAAATCCCAATCCGATGACACCATCGGAGACATATTCTTATTTGCGAGAGTATGATTTGTCCGAAGTGGCCGAAACAAAAGGAATTCCACAAACATTCGACATAAATGCTTATCCCAATCCGTTCAATTCATCTTGCGAAATCGATGTGCCAAAGGGAACTCAAAATATTCAAATCACCGATTTATCGGGAAAAATTGTCGCAGACATTACACAATTATCCAATTTAAAAGCGATATGGACACCGAATAAACAAAATCCCAGTGGTATATATTTTGTCAACGCGAAAAGAGAAGAACATACGATTGCGGCATATAGCATTTTCTATCTGAAATAATTTAAATTGGAAAATTTTGTAAGGGAAATGGTTCTTAAAAGAAGGGGTTTTCCTTACACTCCTTTCCAAAAGAGGTTTATCTTAGATATTTTACGGGAAATTCACGACACATTTTATTTCGGCCGTTATTTTATGTGCCTCATTCGTATGCAATCCGTATGAAATATGTGGTAAATTTATGAAAAACCATAAAAATGCCGAATCGTCTCGAAGTAAATTTTGTGCGGCATTCACTCCAAATGTGCCGAATGTGTCTCCTCGTGCGATTTTGAAATTTATCGGAGTGAGACAATCGTCATCGCCGAACTCATCGAAATAGGAAGAATCTGGTGTCGCACCATCGGGTAAGAATATCGCCGAAAGCATATATATATTGCAGCTTAATTCCGATGTGTCACAAGTGGAAATCCATCCGCCCTCGCAGTGTGGAAAACAGCAATCATGCTCGAATGTATCCTCCGATGCTATTCTTAACTCGATAATTTCAGGCAAATCGCCGGTGTTCCGAACCTGAATCGGTGGACTTATTGCGAATTTATCCATAAGCCAGTGTAATGTATCTGTTCGCCAGACACTATCCGAAAGCCAAATTCCCGCAACGGGATATATAATGGGACCATTTTCAGCAGGGATTGGAAATGGCGTAATCACAAGACTATCCGATACTCGAAAAGTAAATAATTCACCATCCATAGTCGGTGCGAAACCCGAAACCTGCGCAGATAAAAGCGTCCCATCGATGAAATCGGGTGTGTCAGAAACTACTGTCATTGGAAAAATCTCATCCGATTCCCAGTTGCCATCGTTATTCAAATCCGCAAGCAGAACAACGGAATTGGGTGCTGTGTCATCGCTGTCGGAATACATAATACTGAATGTAAATACCGTGTCTTTCGTTCCCGTATCGGGCTCAAAAAACGAAAGAGTATCCGGCAAAAACAATCTCGGTGCATAGTTGGGAATCGATTGCACACCGGGAGTTCCTCTATCGAGCAGACTATCCTTGAAATTTATCGTAACCGCACTACTTTTCCACGATGATGGCAGCGAACCATCGGAGTCCGATGAAATCCTGAACATCGATGCCCAAAGACTATCGGCGGTGCTTTTTGCTCCCGCAAATGGAAGTGAACCATCACCTGCGACATCGACAAAATAGTTCGTATCTGGCAAATCGGTTATCCCAAGAAAAATCCTGTTATTATAAATTGTGAAATCGGGAATAACGATATTGGGAGACACAGCAACAGCAGTATTTTCATCGTCGAAGGGAAGTCTTTTTATAAGCAGACGGTTATTGGGTGCAAGCGAACCATAATTCAAAGTATCGAATGAAATATTTTCACCAGCGAGATTTTTCCGCCAAAGATAAAATGGAGTTTGTGCAAAATAAATTGTATCGTATCTTGTGTTTAAAAGCTCGAACCATTCATCCTGCGAACTTTGAGACGACCCACCCCAGCAAAGTTCATCGATTAAAATATCATTTCGATTAAAATGAACAAAAAGTGTTCCAGCTTGTGAAACCGTATCCTGACCATCATCCAAGGAAATCTGCCATGCATAATACATTCCAGGTTTCGTGAAAGTATGCGGCAAAATCACATCGATATTTTCACCAGCGGAAACATTGTAATGTGTTGCGGTATAAATCGGCATCGGGTCGCCAATTTTCCACCAGATACCGATTACCTCCATCGAATCGGGAATATTATCGGTATCCTGACAGGAAAAAGCGGTGAAAATCAAATCGTTGTCATCTGCAGAAAGCGATGGGAAATTTACTCCACTCCAGAATGGCGGGAAATTTTCTCGGTTTGGCGCTCGTGGAGTTCCTCGCTCGATTGCACCCGAATCGAAATCGACCGATAAACAAGCCGTATGCCAGCTCGATTCGAGTGTGCCATCGTCAGGAATATTGTTTCGCTCCATCGACCAATATATTCCACCCATAAAACCGTGATAGTTTCCTGCAAGCGGTGAACCGCTTTCGTCGTCGGCGATATCGAGCAATGTATATGTGTTGTCGGGACCTGCATAAAGTTTATATTGCACATCGGAATTATTCAAGAACAAGGCGGTAGTAACCATATCTGGCATAATATTTAGTGCAGAACTTATTGTATCCATCCGTGAAATTAGAAAATATCCATTCGCCGAAAGTATCCCATTATCTATAACTAAAAGCAATTCATCGTTTCGGTAAATGCTCCAATGTGTCGTTGAAAAATTGATTGGGGTGCCTGTAATATTGCGAATTTCGAGATATTCATCGTAAATGCTGCGGGATGTTCCCATCCACATAAGTTCATTAATCACGACATCGCCGAATGACCAGCCATAAACGATGCCGATTGCTCCAAGAAATAAAATCGCCGATATTTTTATAATAAAATATCTCATCTCGCAAGTGCAATACTACCTTTGCATAGAACCCGTCCATCTCTCGAAACAACATATATATATATTCCGGGAGGCAATGGGTCGCCATTATCGTTTGTGCCATCCCAAAGAGCTGTTGTTCTCGGTAACGATGGCGAAAGGTCGATTTTGCGCACCATCATTCCATCGACAGTCAATATCGAAACGGTTGCACCATCTTTAACCATATCGGGATAGTCGAAATAGATATAATCGTTCACACCGTCGTTGTTAGGCGTAAATGGAATCGGATAAGCATCACAGTGAGTTTGCGGCGCAGGAATAAACCAGAAATTAGCGCTATCACAATTCGCTCCGCAATATAAAGCATTATCGCAAGCGTATATTTCTATGTTCAATGTCTCGCTAAAAGCACCATATCCCGCAAGCGAAATCGATGGATTATCGACATCCAGCAAAATCGTATCCGAACCGATTATACCGTATATTTCACCGACACCCGAAAGTGAATCTAAAATATCGAACCGGGCAGTTTCATCGCCATCGATTATTCCCGTGTCGGGTGAAATTAGCGAGATTTCAGGTGGAGTCAAATCGACAGTGAATGTAATTTCCGTTGTATCGCCGATATTTCCGATAATATCCTCGCTGTGAATCAATGAAATATTCACAATATCGCCATTGGACCACGGAGTGAGCGGTGAAATATTCACAGTATCACCATTCCATATAATCGGTAGTGTATCTATTCCCTCGACAAACACAACCGATAATGTATTTACGCCATCGCTATCGGAAACGAGCGCTATAATCGGACCATCGGCACAGGAAATATATTCGCTATCGAGCGGCTGAATAAACCGAACAACCGGTCCTTGACCGGCAATCGAGATTATTGGAATATTATAAAATGTATCTATTCTATCTTCGATATTCTCGAAATCGAAATCGTCATCGCAAAGGTTAATTTGAATCCACAATGTTTCATCTGGAGCAGGTGCGGTCAAACCTAAAATATTCACAATGAACGAATCGCCATCGGGAATTATAACAACACTCAAAGTTTCGCCATCGACAATAGCGAAACAGCAGGGTCCGAGTCCCGATGAATCCGAAACATAAATCGACAAATCGAAATCTGTTCCAGCATAAACGCTTTCGGGTGCCCAACCGATTAAATCCGGTGGAATCGTATCGTCATCGTTCGTGTAGAACATCAGCGTATCGTCGGAACAGTTCGCACCACACAATTGCGCACTATCGCAGGATTGCACCGAAACATATAGCGTTTCGTTCTCGTGGAAATATAGCAATGTCGAATCGTCTATGGGTGTCCAAGGTGCAGAACCATTGACAACATCTGGGTCGATTGTGAATGTCGAGCCATCCCAGTTTGCACCGAGAGAATCGACAGTAAATTGCCAGTTCCCTCGCGGAGTAATTATTGTAATAAATATCGAATCAGATAGAACTCCCGCTATATTATCTAAAATACCGATTTCGATAGGTGCGAGCGAATTTGTTGTCTGTGAAATCGGCTGAATTAAAGTATTTATAGGCGGCTCTAAATCGATTACGAAAAACCATTCCACAGATGCCACAGGAGTGAAAAATTCATCGTATCCAATCGGTGAGAACTGCACAGTATCGCCATTTGCGAAAGTTCCAGGAAAATTGAACCGCACGGTATCGCCCACAGCGGAAACTGTTAAACCCGGCGGAGTATATGCGTTCACCAATCGCAATGTATCGCCGATAACCAATCCAAGTGAATCCTCGAGAATATCATAAGGTCCCTGAACCACAAATGCGATATTTCCACCATCGCAAGAAATAACCGAACCGCTATCTGGTTGAATTAGATTTGCAATCGGTCCATCGCCACTCGGCAAAATCGTAATCACAAAGAATGTATCGAGCGAGTGCGAACCGCAGAAATCAGGTTGGTCGGATACGCTGAAGAAAATACTCGTATCGCCGACATCGAAAACGATTCCCGCAATAGAACAATCGAAATAGACAGTATCGCCTGAAATAGTTAGCGCCGGCGACGATGTATCGAAAACCGAGCTACCGATTACAACATTCAACGATGTCCAATCGATTCCGCTGACACTATCGATAAGCACAAACCAAATTGTCGGCGATGTCTCTGTCGTGGTTAATGGCGACCAACTGTCTAAATACGGTGGAGCAAGGTCGAATATAAACCATCCCGTAAGCGGCGCTGCAAGCAAATTGCCATCGGAATCCGATGCCTCTACAAGCGAAAAATGAACCGTATCGCCATCGTAAGTCGAACCAATCGAGTAATACAGGGTATCTCCCGAGAATGAAAGTCCGGCAGAATCCGTAGTGTATGTGATACCATCGACCTCGAACTCGATAGAACTTTCATTTATGCCATCCTCATCGTCGAGGAAAATCACGATAGCGGTATCCTCACAGGCAACCGACGAACCGATTGTAGGAAATTCGAGTTCCGCCGATGGTCCCTCGAAATTTACATAGAACAGCCAGCAATACGGTGCAGGCATAGCATTGGGCTCGCAGTAATCGGGTGAATCCACAGCGGCTATGCAAACCTGCACAGTTTCATCATTCGCAAAAGTAAGTCCTGCAACCATACAATCCAAATCGAGAGTATCATCGCTGTAATCCACCGCAGCGGAATCGATTGTGAATGTATCCGTTCCATTTAATATAATTTGAATAGTCGAAGAATTCACTCCTGCGATAGAATCGCTTAAAATTGCAGATATTATCGGCGATGGCTCGACGATTCCCGAACCAGGTGCCGGTGATATTGGAATCACAACAGGCGGGTCGAGGTCGATAGTGAAACGAAATACATTGTCGCAGTGAATTTCGAGACCCGATACATCGAATGCACTGACGATTTCGACATTGACAATTTCACCGCTAAAATATAGAGTTGTCGGCGTATAAAGGACAGTATCACCGAAAAGTTCCACATCGATTGCACCGATAGAATCATCGTTCACAATCACTAAAAAATCGTTAAGTCCCGCAGGCACAGGCAATACAACGGAAATCGATTGGTCGTCGCAAGATGTAATAGCACCATCGAAAGGCATTAAAATGGAAATCGGTTCGATTACCGCCGATGTGCATACGAACGCTTCATTAGCACCGCAAATTTGAGCCAAGTCGCCGGCTGAAATGCAAAAATTCACAGTATCGCCGAATCTGAAATATGGATGAGCGGATAATATATCGAGATGAAGTGTGTCATCGGAATAAGTAATCGAGGGTATGAAAGTATCTGCAGGCGCAGAATTTGTCCATATATACGCCTCGACAGATGAAGTATCCACACCGGCAATGGTATCGGATAAACCGATATTCACCGAGCCAGTCGGGAAAAAGGTCATAGAACCGAAATCGAACACAGGAGCGGTCATATCCACAACGAACCAGTATTCCAATGGAGCGGAAAGCGAAACACCATATATATCTTCGGCATCGAGATGAACGAAAACCGTTTCGCCATCCGCCCAAGAAGCAGATGGAATATATGTCAAAGTATCGTTAACATAAGTCCCTGAAACCGATATGTGATTCACCTGTAAATCTATACTATCCATATCGATTCCATCATCTGAATGAAGATAAATCGAAATCTGCTGTTCGCCCTCATCGCAGGAGATGATTTGCATAGGCAGTGGTGAAATCGCATCCGCATTCGGTCCTTCACCGGATAGTGTGAAATTCCAACAGAATGTATCTGAATTAGCTGCACAGTAGTCGGGCAAATCCGATGCCGCGGCACAGATATTTATAAGCCCCGATGATAGCGAGGACAAAAGCGATTCGGGAATATTAGCATCGATACCATCCCAAACAAGTCCTGTCGAGAGTGTAAATGTGTCCGTTCCGCCGACAATCCAGATTTGAATCGAACTGTCATTAACGCCGGAACCGATGTCTGAAATCGAAAGCGATATTCCACCTGTCAAATTCGGGACTGTCGAGCCGATAGCGGGAATCGGTGAAGTGAATTCGGGTGGCGATAAATCGACAATGAAATTCCACTCGATTGGTGATGCCAGCACATTTCCGATGGAATCCTGAACCGAATTAAGAACACAATGAACAGTTTCGCCATCCACCCACGCTGTCGATGGGATGTATGTTAAAGTATCGTTGGAATAGTTTAATTCGGGGCTTGCCAAATCGATTGTATCGCCGTTTATAACGAATGAAATGCTGCTATCATCTACACCATCGGTGTCAAAAATTGTCATTAAAATATGCTGTTCGCCATCATCGCAGGCAATATATGAATTTGGCATCGGCTCGATAATATTTGCCATCGGACCAGATAGATTGATAAAAAATACGATGCAAGTTTCAGCCATAGTATTAGCAGGACATAAATCTGGCATATCCGCAGCGCTGAAACATACTTGCACAGTATCGCCATCGTCGAATATAATTCCAAGTGCCGAGCAATCGATTACCGCAGCAGAGCCATCCCACGCAGGTAATACAGGTGAACCATCGACTGTTATTGAAATAGAACCAGCATTAACACCAGCGATTTCATCATCGAGATAAATTCGTATAGTCGGCGAAGGGTCGCCGACAGATGAACTATCCACAGGCATCGAACCCGTGAATATCGGCGGCGATAAATCTATTACATACCATACCGAAGAACCGATGCTCGCAGTATTGCCAGCATTATCCGATGCGGAAATCAAAGTTGCGCGGACAGTATCGCCATCGGAAAGACCGATGGGAGTAAAAATCAATGTATCGCCCGAAATCGTCAGTCTCGGGTCATCGATACCGATTGTATCGCCATTGTATTCGACTAAAATTGTGGCATTATCTATGCCAAAATAATCCTGAATAATCCATTCGGCAGTTTGGTCATCGCAGGCGGAAATCGCTCCCGCAAAGGGCGAAATCAACGACGCCGAAGGTTCTGTCCTGTCGATATAATAATGATAGCATTCATCGAGTTCATTCGGCGGACACCAGTTCACAAGGTCATCGACAGTGATACAAATTTCCACGCTATCGGTATCGGAAAAACTGAAAATACTCAAATCGAGTATCACGCTATCTATATCCAATGTATATGTCGCCGAAAAAGCATTTACAGTGACATCGATGGATTCGGTGTCGATTCCAGCAATGTTGTCGTGAAGCACACAAAGCCAATCGTCATCGATAAATTCGCCGGCAGTCGGTTCGAGTAGATACGGATATGGCGGAGATGTGTCGATTACGATTTGCCAGTGCGGAAGTGTCGAACTCGTATGACCAAATGTATCGGCGGATTCGCTGATGAAGAATTCAACAGTATCGCCATCGGAAAATGGAATCGATGGCACAAATGCGAGAGTGGAATCGTCGAGTATCAAGCAGGGAGCAACAGTCACAGGATATTCGACACCATCGACAGAAAGCGATGTAGATACCCAATCTACGCCGTTATTATCCCGCAGAAGTATTTTAATTGTATCGTCATCGCATGATGAAATAGCACCATCGGGCGGTGAAATAAGTATCGGGATAGGTCCGCCCTCATCGACACGGAAATTCCAGCAGAATTGTTCGCTTAGATTTCTTCCGCAAGCATAAGCATTATCGAATACACTGTCGATGCAAACAGTTGTGGTCTCGCCACCGGGCAAAAATATTCCGAGTGCTTCCAAATCTGCGGAAAGTCGCAAACCATCCCAACTCATATCGCCGACAACTGCATGAATAGTATCGGTATCGTTTATTATCATTCTCGCCCAATATGGATAGACTCCCGATGCATTATCATCGATAGCAACCGAAATGACAGGCGTCGCGATGGATGCCACTCCGCCATCGGCAGGGTCTGGGTCGGATAGAACGGGTCCTGTGGTATCGAAACCGACCCACCAAGTAAGTGGTCCTGTGGTATTTCCGACACCATCATCGACAGAAACGATTTCCACAGGAAACATAACACCCTCGGTGAAAGTCGTATCGGGATTGAAAATCAAATAGGTTCCCGAAAGTGAAAGGTGCGGCGATGTCAAATCGATTGTTGTGCCATCTATATTCACGAGAACCGATGGGCTATCGATACCGGCGGCATCCCAGACCGTCCATATTATCGATGAATCTATGCAACTAACATATACCGATTCCGGCGGAAACATCAAATTCACCTGCGGACCGCGATAGTCGAAATAATAGCTGAAACAATACGGTGTCATCGTGTTCGGGTCGCAATAATCTGGATTATCCTGAGTATTTTGCACGCAAATCGTTAAACTATCGCCATCCAATGGTATAATTCCAAGTCCCGATAATGAAAAATATAATGTATCGCCATCGTAGGTCATATCGCCTGCGGGATAAGTGAACATATATGCACCGATTTGAACTCGGATAGTATAAGGATTTGCGCCCGATATATCATCTGTGAGAGTGACCGCGATATCGGCATCGCCGGTGGAGAACGATGTGCCAGCGGGCGGATGCACACCCGAAACATAAGGCGGCGAAAGGTCGATTATAAAACTCCACGAAATCGGTGTGTCGCTGCTCGGTGTGCCGACCACATCATTCGCCGAAACCAATGTAACAGAAACCGTCTCGCCATCGGTCCAGTTCGTAGATGGAATAAATCTAAGCGTATCGTTGTAAAACGAAAGTTCGGGATTAGCGGTAGTATATGTGCTTCCATCGACAATCATTTGAATCGAACTCTCATCGATTCCATTGCCATCGGTAATCTGAACGAAAATCGGTTGGTCGTCGCAGGCACTCGTCTGCCAGTCGGTGGGCGCAAGAATTTCGACAGCGGGTCCCTCGAATGAAATCAAAAACGACCAGCAGCTATCGCTCATATTATTCGGCGAACAATAATCGGGATTATCACTTGCACGAACGCAAGCCCGAATAGTATCGCCATCGGAAAATAAAATTCCGCAAGCGGCGAGTGTCAATGTAGCTGTGCTGCCATCCCAGCCGAGACAGCCATCGGCAAGAGTGAACACCGCACCATTTACAGTAAATGTAATCGACGAATCTTTCACTCCACTGCCATCATCTGCAAGCCCGACTTGAATAATAATTTCGCTGTCGGGAACAACAGTCCCCGGTAATGGCAAAGTAGATGTTATATAAGGTGGAGTGTAATCGACGAAAAATGAGAATGTCAACGAATCGCTTGCGAGAACATTGCCAGAGCCATCTGCAACACCCCATAGTGTTACGAAATTTTCACCCTCGGGCAGCGAATCGGGTGGATAAAATTGAAGCAATGAATCGCCGATATAAGTGAGATTTGAATCCGTAAGCGTATAATTCATACCGTTTACTCGAAGATGAATCGATGAATTATTTACGCCGAAATCATCGACAAGTCGAATCAATATATTTTGGTCGGAGCAAGTGGTATAATTTCCTGGAACAGGTTCGATTACACTCGCAGTCGGACCATTTGTATCGAAAATGTATTGGAAACAAGCGGTATCGCCGCTGTTCGGTCCGCAATATTGCGAAAGAACGAGGTCGTCGCCGCCATAACAGACCGCAATCGTATCTCCCGAGGAATAAGATAATCCCGCAGCAGCAAAATCGACTGTTATAGTTCCCGCAGAATAGGAAACACCTGTGGTTACAGGAGAGCCATCTACAAATACATCGATTGAACCGCCATCGATACCCGCTCCATCATCCTGAATATCCGCAGATATTGTCGGTGTTGGATTGGACAATATCGAACCGCTCGGTGGATTCGCTGAAATAATTTGCGGTCCCGAAAAGTCGATATAGAATTGCCATGGACCACCCGAAGTAATCGGATTTCCAGCAAAATCCTCCGCCGATGAAACCTGAACAATGATTGTATCGCCATCTGTCCATCCCGCCGATGGTATGAAGTAAATAGTATCGTCGTTTATCCACATTTGCGGTGAAGTAATCGTATATGGCACACTGGAAATATTCAATGTAACTGTGGATTCTACGATACCGAAATTATCGTAGAGCAAAACAACCAAAGTCCCCGATGGACATCCGAAAAATGAGCTGTCTGCAGGATAAATTATATCTGCGCTTGGACCTATCAAATCGACGAAATATTGCCAGCAACTATCGGGAGCAAGGTCATTGGAACCGCAATATGCTGAAAGGTCACCGAGTGAATTGAAACAAAAATCTATTGTATCGCCATTGCCGAAAGAATATCCAAGCATCGCAAGCTCGATATCGAATGCGGGGTCGACCCAGTTAATCCCCGGCAGCATACCCACATAAGGACTTCCCTCGATAGTTATATTAAGACTCGTTGGATTAACTCCCGAAACGGAATCGACAAATGCGATTGAAATAGTGGGCGAACCCGATGCTACAAACGATGCGGGCGATGGGTCGGTTGAAATCCATGTAGGTGGATTCAAATCCACTATGAATGTCCATATATCACCACCGGTCATTGTATTGCCGAGTGAATCGGTCGCGTGAACCACCTGCACATTGACAATTTCACCATCGGTAAATGGAACAGCGGGCGAATAAATTGCAGTATCGCCGTGTGTGGTCAGTTCACCGAGCCAAGCATAAAGTGTATCGTCGTTGACACGAACCGCTGTGCTTTCGGGAAATATCCCCTGGTCATCATAAAGATAAACCCAAATTTCTTGATTCGCACACGATGTATATGAACCATCCAACGGCAAAATCAAATCGGTTGTCGGTCCCGATAGGTCTATTCGGAAAAACCAGCAGGAATCGGGATTTGTTGTATTCGGTCCACAAAGACTCGAATTTACCAAATCCGATGCCGAAACAAAACATACATCGACAGTATCGCCATCGCCGAATGATAAACCCGCTCCAGCACAATCGAAAATAATCTGTCCACCAGACCAGGCGCAGCCGGGGCTTCCGACATTATATTCTGCTCCATCGATTCTTATCGTAATCGTTGTGGTATCGACTCCTGCGGAAACATCGTCGAGCCAGAATCTGATTGTCGGCGATGTATTAGATACCTCGCCATTATTGGGCGGATTATACGCTGTCAACTGCGGCGGCTCGATATCTATATAAAATACCCAATCGAATGAACTCGAAATATTGTTGCCGAGAGTATCTGAAAGCATAATAAGTCGCACATCGACAGTATCGCCGTGAACAAATGGTGTCGATGGTGTGAAAATAATCGTATCATCCGACCACGAAATTTCGGGCGATGCATCGAAATATGTCGTGCCATCGATATTCAATTGAACCGAACTTTGCTCTATTCCATCGATATCGCTTGTGTAGATTTTTATTTCTCCGTTTGCGCAAGCGGTAATCGTGGATTCTGGTGGATAAATCATATCCGCTACCGGTCCTGCGAGGTCTGCGATAAAATATGTGCAGGTATCCCGCCAGTTCGGTCCGCAGAATTGAGCGGTAATCGAATCTCCGATATGCAGACAAACCTGCACGGTTTCACCATCGGAAAAGGATAAGCTCGTGAATGCGAGGTTGAAATCTAAATCTGAGCCATCCCAGCTAAATCCACCCGGATATGGATAATTATTTCCCTGAACCGACACTATCGCAGTAGTTGGGTCGACGCCAGCCTGCGGGTCGATAAGTGTCCAGATTGCAGTGAGATAAGATGGACCGAACCTTGTTCCTGCAAATGGCTGAATATTAGTTACAAATGGCGGTAGTAAATCTACATAAAAAATTCCGGAAATCGGTGTTGCAAGTGGATTACCTATTATATCATCCGCTGCGGTGAGTGCCCAATCGATTTCCTGACCATTTGTCCAGTTCGATGGTGGAGTGAATATCAAAGTATCGTTAGAATAAATCATATTATCAAGTGAATCGTATGTTGTTCCCTCGACACCAAGCACAATAGATAATGGATTCACACCACTTGGGTCCCATATATGCAGAATGATATTTTGGTCGGCGCAAGCGGTATATATGCTATCGGGTGGCGAAATCAGTTCAGCCCGGGGTCCCCCTTGGTCGATTGTAAAACTCCAGCAAAACGGTGTTGTGATGCAATTCGGTCCACACTTGTCGGATGGAACAATATCACAAGCGGAATTCAAGCAAACATCTACCGTATCGCCATCAGAAAAAGAAACACCAGCCACAGATGACGAGAAAGTCAATCGTGAACCATCCCACGACAGTGCGGGATGTGGATAGTTATAATGAACACCATCGATTTCTAATTCCATCGAATTTGGTTCTGGTGCAGTATATACATCACTGACAGCGATAGATACAGATGGTGTGGATGACCCCGCTGTCGAACCATCGGGTGGCAATGGCGACGATGCAACGGGTGCCGATTTATCCACATAAATGCTCCAAATTGGGAATGAACTCGTGCTCGAAGTATTTCCAGCTTTATCACGCACCTGCATCAAACGCATCGATATATTTCCCTCGCCGAGAGTCCCTACAAAATAAGCTGTATCACCATCGGCGGAGGCATTAAAATCCGGTGAAACATTAACCTGCGGAAATGGGAAAATACCGGTAATGCTCATTTTTATAAGCATTGTATCCACGCCGGAAAAATCTATAAATCCGATAACAATCGAATCGCAAGCGGTGGTATCATCGATACCGGGAAAAATCAAATACGCTCGCGGTCCGATGCAGTCCTTAATAAATGTCCAACATTGTTGAACATCGGTCGTGTCGAACCAGTGAGGACCACAAATTAAACTATCGGCATAATCGTTCGTAACATAATCGACAGCTTTATGCAGACAAGCGGTAATCGAATCTTCATCGTCGAACGATGTAAAATAATTCCATTTAATGTAAAAAGTCGAATCGACATAGACAAATTGAGTATCCAAAGACGGTTGCCAGCAATATCCATCGGAGCGATTGGGCGAACAGGTATAATGATTGGCATTCACACACATACATAAGCCATCGTAAGGAATTCCCGATGTAGTATCCATAACTTTCACCGCTATACTGCCGACATCGGCGCAGACGGTTGTTCCCGGTGGAGGATATCTCGTTTCTGGCAGAAAAAATGGATAATCGAAATCCATATAGAATTCATACGAATAAGAACCCGCTTGCAATGGAAGACCATCCATAGTGTTTGCCTGTTCGAGAACGACTCGAACAGTTTCACTTGCGGAAAATGCGCTTGTAGGAGTGAAAATTAGCACCGAATCATCAGACCAATCTAAATGAGAATCGTGCCATAGATAAAGTATCCCATTCACACGCAGTTGAATTGTAGTTGTATCGACTTCATCGTTATTAATATCTGTGATAGCGATTCTTATTGTTTGAAAATCACAACCAGCCCAGCCGCCATTTTTAGGCACAAACATATTTGCGGTGGGACCCGGTGGAACTGCAAAACAGATTAAGAAAAATAGTAATAAAAACGGTATTGCTTTACGCATTTTTCCCCCTAATATTATATTATATTATAATATATTCATAAAATAGAATTGTCAAGTTATGTGTGAAATAACCGCTTAAAGAAATAGTTTAAAATAACTAAATAATTATTTGCTTTTTTAAAAAAATAATTTATATTTATAATTATTTTTATTCAATCCTTAAAAATAATTATAGGAGGTGTTTATGCCAAGTATAGAAGTCCACACTGACCATTGTAAGGGATGCGGGCTGTGTGTCGATATTTGCCCGGCAAATGTTATTGAGTTCTCGAAAGAAATCAATAATTTGGGCTACCATCCTGCACAATATAAAGGAGAAGGGTGCACTGGCTGCACACTTTGTTTCTATACCTGTCCCGAGCCAGATGCAATCGTTGTGCATCGCAAGGACTAATTTAAAAATTAACAATGAGAGGTGAATTATGGCTAAAGAATTAATCAAGGGGAATGAAGCTGTTATTAAAGGAGCTCTTCTCGCTGGTTGCGATGCCTATTTTGGCTATCCGATAACACCGGCATCGGAAATTGCTCACGCAGCTGCTAAATATTTTCCGCTCGCTGGGAAAGTTTTTTTACAGGGCGAATCTGAAGTCGCATCGATTCAAATGTGCTATGGTGCTGCTGGAACAGGAATTCGTGTTATGACAGCATCATCTGGACCTGGACTTTCGCTTAAACAAGAAGGTATTTCATATTCTGCCGGTTCTGAATTGCCTATCGTCATTGTCGATATTGTCCGTGGCGGTCCCGGACTGGGAAATATCGCTCCAGAACAATCAGATTACAATCAAATGGTCAAAGGCGGCGGACACGGGAATTATAAACTTCTCGTGCTTGCACCGAATTCCGCTCAGGAAATGTGCGACTTTACAATGCTCGCATTCGAACTCGCAGATAAATACCGCAATCCTGTTGTGGTGCTTACCGATGGATTCAATGGTCAAATGATGGAACCTGTGGATTTTCCCGAACCTGTTAAAACCAAACCAGATAAAACCGATTGGGCTGTTATGGGAAATGCTAAAACAAGAAAAAATCTGATAAATTCCATCTATCTCGACCCTGAAGAAATGGAGAGACACAATATTAAACTTCAGAAAAAATATGCGGAAATGGAAAAAAACGAAATCCGTTTCGAGGAATACAAACTGAATGATGCCGAAGTGGTCGGAGTAGCTTATGGAACGGTTTCGAGAGTTATGAGTTCCGCTATCGATGAAGCTCGCAAAAAGGGAATAAAAGCCGGTATGCTGCGTCCGATAACACTGTTCCCATTCCCTAAACCAAAATTCCTCGAATTGGCAGAATCGAGCACCGTCAAAGCTTTTACTGTTATAGAAATGTCCAATGGGCAAATGGTCGACGATGTTCGGCTCGTTGTCGAGGGAAGGAAACCGGTCTATTTCTATGGTAGAATGGGTGGCGTTGTCCCCAAAGTTTCCGAAATTGTTGAACAATTTGAAAAGGCACTGAAATAAGTGTATCGAGGAGGATTAAAATGGCACAATTAAAAAATGTACTCGAAAAACCATCGTCGTTTTATGATGTATTTCTTCGCAAGCCAGATAAATATCAGCAGGATACACATTATTGCCCCGGTTGTGGACACGGAATCCTACACAAACTTATCGCCGAAGCTATCGATGATTTCGGTATCGCCGACCGAACTATTATGATTTCCCCGGTCGGATGCTCGGTATTTGTCTATTATTATTTTGATACAGGTAATTTTCAAGTGGCACACGGGCGAGCACCCGCGGTCGCTACCGGAATAAAACGAAATCATCCCGATTCGATTGTGATTTCATATCAGGGTGATGGCGACCTCGGTGCAATCGGTGGAAATAATATTCTTCAGGCAGCAAACCGTGGCGAGAGCATCACAGTATTTTTTGTCAATAATGCGATTTACGGGATGACAGGCGGTCAAATGGCGCCAACCACACTTTTGGGTCAAAAAACTATGACGAGTCCTTATGGTCGAAAAGCTACATGGGAGGGCTACCCGCTTAAAGTGTCGGAACTACTTTCGACTCTCGAAGCACCCGTATATATCGAGCGTGTTGCACTAACTTATGGCAAAGAACTAATGAAAGCTCGAAAAGCTGTTCGTAAGGCGATTCAGACTCAAATCGACGGAAAAGGTTTCTCACTGGTCGAAGCATTGTCTATGTGCCCGAGCGGATGGAGAAAAACTCCTGTCGATGCCAAAAAATGGGTCAAAGAAGAAATGGAAAAAACATTCCCACTCGGTGTATATAAAGATATTACTGCCGAGCGTGAAAAAGGTTCATGGGATAGGAGATTTGAGGAAGTTCCACTCGACAAATACCACGAACTTCTCGGATTAACAGGCAAGGCAAAAGAAATCGGTGGAGATATGTCGAAAGTCGAAGAAAAATATCGCAATCCTGAATTTCTAATCGCAGGATTCGGTGGACAAGGTGTTCTTTTACTTGGTAAAGCTCTTGCAGAAACAGGTATGAGACATAATTGGAACTCCACATGGATACCATCATACGGTCCCGAAATGCGTGGTGGAACAGCAAACTGCCATGTGAAAATATCGGATAAGAAAATCGGTTCGCCCGTAGTGGATAATCCAGATGTTCTAATTGTTTTGAATCAGCCATCGCTCGACAAATTTGAAAAGGACTTAAAACCCGGTGGATTGTTAATCTATAATACTACGATGATTCATAAAAAACCCACACGAACCGACATCGATATTTTGCCGATGCCGGCATCTGAAATGGCAGACAAATTAGGTTCACTTCGTGTGGCAAATATGGTTATTATCGGAGCGATTATTGAAAAAACAAAATTATTCGACCTCGATGTTGTTTTCGACACGCTGAACAATATCGTCTCGCATAAAAAATTCATCCCGATGAATATCGATGCAATAAATAAGGGCATCGAGTATGTGAAAAATTATAAAGGATAATAACTGAAATTATCTCGAAAATCCTTCGAGGTGAAACCGGATGCTATATTATTTGAACCCGTCCCGATTATTTGGGGCGGGTTTATTTTAAATTAGCGATAGATTAAAATTGTATTTGTCACTGTATAATCGGCAATTAATTTTGATGTATTAAATTAAAAAGAAACTAAGACTCTTGCGAAAATATTTCTTTATCATATATTGTTTAAGTGGAATTAACAAAATATAAAAAAATGAAAATTTTAATCGATGGCAGTTCGGGAATGCTGGGAACCGATATTATTCCAATTTTTCGAAAATATTTCGATATTTTTACACCATCCAGAACCGAAATGAATGTTATCGATGAAAAATCTGTGGATAAAATAATCTCTACTGGAAAATTCGATTGGGTGGTTCATCTCGCCGCGCTGACCGACCTCGACTGGTGCGAGGATAATCCAGTGGAAGCTATGCGTGTTAATGCTGATGGAACAAAGAATATAGCAAATGCCTGTTTAAAATATAATGTAAAAATGATGTATATCTCGACCAGCGGAGTGTTTTCGGGGATACACGAGAAACCATATACAGAGAATAATATCCCAGAACCGGTGAATGTATATGGGAAAAGCAAATATCGTGGTGAAAAATTTGTGCAGGAAATATTACCAGAACAAAATATTTTAATTCTTCGTGTCGGTTGGTTATTCGGCGGCGGCAAAAACGATAAAAAATTTGTCGGCAAAATGTTTCATTTAATCGAGGAAAAACCAAAAGTATTCGCAGTTCACGATATATTCGGTTCGCCAAACTATTCGATAGATATCGGACAAACTATGGTCGATTTAATCGATTCGGATATATATGGGATTTTTCATGTAGCAAACTCTGGAAATCCTGCAAGTAGATACGATATTGCTAAATCGATACGGGATTTTATGAATGCCGAAACAAAGGTTCTTCCAGTATCTTCGAAGAAATTTCCCACAAAAGCTTTTCGTCCACCTATGGAAGCTATCGAATCTGTTAAAATTAACGATGCGATAGGACATAAATTGCGTCATTGGAAAGATGCTTTGGACGAATATGTGCAAAGATTGAAAAATGAATTTTAATTAAAGGTCTATAATGAAAATTGCGGTTATCGGTATAAGAGGAATTCCAGCGAACTACGGCGGTTTCGAGGTTACCGCGGAAAATATAGCGAAAAGATTAGCTCGAAGAGGACATCGTGTCACAGTATATTGTCGTGGTTCGGGCAAAGCGAAACTCCATCGATATCTCGATATGCGCCTGATTTATCTGCCATCACTGGAATTGCCACATCTTTCGACACCATCGCACTCGACAATTTCCGCAATCGATGCCATTTTCCATTCCTACGATGCTATTTTTGCATTCAATGTCGGCAATGCACTTCCCGTTTTATTTATGAGAATATTCGGGAAAAAATCGGTGCTTTTTGTCGATGGTCTCGACTGGAAACGGGATAAATACGGCGCTTTTGGGAAATGGTTTCTTAAAAAGAGCGAGGCATTGGCGGAAAAGGTTTCATCACACATTGTCGTCGATGCCTTATCGGCGCAAAAACATTACCTTAATAAGTATGGTAAAAATGTGCATTTCATTCCATCGGGAGCGGATATAGTCGAAAATGTTGAAAAAACGGGTATCCTCGAAAAATTCGGTCTCGAACCCAAAAAATATGTGATTTCTATCGGAAGATTGACACAGGAAAAACGGCAGCATCTTATCGTCGAAGCGTTCAAAAAAGTGAAAACCGATATGAAATTGGTGATAGTCGGCGGAAATCCATACAATCTACAATATGTGAATAAAATTAGTGAATCCGCCAAGGGTGATGACAGAATTATCGTGGCAGGTTCGATTTATGGTAATGAAACCGATGAATTGTATTTTAATTCCGCTGTTTTTGTTAATGCATCGAAAATCGAGGGAACATCGCTATCGTTGCTTCAAGCGATGGGCAATGGAAATGCTCTTCTTGTAAGCGATATTCCAGAAAATCATTCGGCTGTTCACGATTGTGCACTCGAATTTAAGGTGGATGATTTCGATGATTTCGTCGAAAAATTCGATTCGATTGTGAATGATAAATCATTGCGGGAAAAACTTTCACAGCGGGCTAAAAAGGTTACCACAGAATATTATTCATGGGATATTGCAACCGATAAATTCGAGGCATTGCTTCTCGATGCCGCTGGAATAAGAAATTCGGAGAAAAAAGATTTATTATGGTAAAGCGAATTATGATTTTTTTTATTGTTATTTTTTATAATTCGATTTCGATATTCCGATTACCAACCAATTCTTGACAACTGGCAACATTCGACCGAATAATCCACATCGGGAAATGTCTTCTACAAGCTATATCGAACTTTGACATCTCGACCAATCGGGGATTTCTGAATACCGATAAAATCGATGATTAGTTTTGGAATTTAAATTTTTATTTGATTCTTCCGCCACCGAGTGCTCCACCATCGGCAACTTCATCCAAAAGTTCGCGAGTCTGCTCCTGTTCGGCTGTGATATTTTTGCGCTTTTTATCGATTAAAAGATACAGGGCAACGACAAGCGCAGGAATTCCAAGCCAGATAGCGAAAAATTTAATCGGTCCCATAGTGAATTGCGGTTCAGGAGCGATTCTATTGGCATTATATACGATTACAAGTCCAGATATCCAGACACCTGAAAAATTGGCGAGTGCCTCGCTTGCATGGAAAAATTTCAAACCTGGAGTTCGTTCTTTTGTGAAGGGCCAAAGTAAATTCCCCCCCATAAATCCGAGACAATCCGCTGCGACATGTGCCCAGAAAGGAATCGCCACCAACGATGCCCAGTATAATCCCGAACTCCATCCATTAATTAGACCCATTATTAGAAATACTGCGAGTCCCATATAAAGTCCCAATGTAAAACTGTGCGACCATTGACGATGCCAAGGGATGAAAATAACTTCGACTTTGCCATTCTTGCGCGGTTTGAACCCGATTGTGGGTCCCGATAAAATATCGACTCGACTGGGAGCATCGTGCATATGGATGATTCCACATTTGACTTTAGCTCTACCGATAGCTTTTTCCCCGTGTATTTCTGTTCCACCGAACGGCTGCTGGCTTGTCGAGACAATAGGACCGATTTTAATCATTACTTCGCTATTTTTCGTGTCGAAACTGATTTCATATTTGCGCCATCGGTCTGGGGCAAGTTGCATCGTGTGAAATCTAACCCGTATTTCTTTATTGGATTCGTAAGCATCGTTTATAGCGCGAGCAACTGTTTCCGCCATTTTTTGCGGGTTTGGGTCGTCGGGATTCGGGTCGATAACATAATCTTCGCGGTCGAAAAAACGAGCGACCTTAAAATCGAGCGTGTCGGGCAGCAATCCAAATGCACCCGCTACCAAAAGGTCGAAAGAGTGTCCAGTGAGAGCATTTTGCATAACCCCCGGAATGAATGTCGCAGCAGCGACTCCTATCGAAAAATGTGCTATTCCTTTCATTTCACTCCAATTTATAAAGTTTATAAAGATTTTTAAGGAACACCCTTCTTAAAAGAAGGGCTTTCCCTCAAACTCCTTTCCTAATAACTTTATCATTTCTAACGAACGAAGTTCGTTAGAAAATATTCAAAATTTTCTAAAAGAGGTTTTTCCCAATTTTCTATATAATAAAATATGAAAATTAAAATTTGCAAGAAATTTTATCTATTATCTAAATAATTCCGATAGATTTTAATCCAAATCGAGAATTTATTTCGTGAGCTTCATCGTTTGTTCGTGTGATTATCAAAATCTTTTCGACTGGAATTTCGGAAATTTTGAAATCATCACGGGAACGCCATTCTCTTTCCTCTGTCCAGAAATATTTATTTCCTTTAATCGGCTGGAAAAGATACCAATTTCCCTCATCGAGCGAATTGTAAATATACTCATTGCCATAGATAACAGGTTTCACGCCGATAGAATTTAATATTTTCCGTTCTATTGCGATTCCATAAGGTTCCCAGTAATGACGAATAAGTCCGCTGCGCCATTTCATAAAAAATATCGCCTGTCGCGGTGGAATCTCGGTAAATGAAACGACATCGATTTGTCCGCGTATGTTTCGTTGAGTAGCGCATATTTTCCCATCTGTAAGTATCCTTTTCAATCCCTGAAAAGCACTGTGTGAATAATCATTTTTCGATGCAAGCGCACTTCGATAAAATTCAAATTTTGTCTCATCGCACCATGGACTATAAGATGTATGTGTCCAGTGAGTAAGATATATCCACGGGAATTTTGTCAATTGCGGATTTATATTATCGGAATCGGGAGTTTTTAGCGAATGCCAGCTTGGGACATTATAATCCACGCGAAATTTGTCTATAATTTTTTTATCGAATGAATTCTCCCGTAGCGATTTTTCAAAATTACCATCGGGACATATTGCAATTGGATAATATATATCGGCATCCTCGAAAATTTTTCTATCGCGAACGAGCCACCAGGATTTGCCATTGAATTTTCCAGCGACTTCGATGAATCGACATTTATCTATATCTAATTTAAATTGGTGCAAAAGCTCGATTTTTCTATCCTCGGAATAATCTTTGGGCACATATATTCTTATATTTATCCCGAATTCACTTGCACAGTATAGCAAAAATTCCCATTGATGCAATCCGACCGATGCACATATAATATAATTATTTTGGGAGGCATTTTTAACTGCCTCGAATGTCTTTTGCAGCCATTGTCCATAAGGAATTTTACCCATTCTCGAATTTAATATAGCCGAAATCATTTTATAACGATTGTCCTTGCCGTTTCAATCGGTAATTTTGAATTTGAAATCATAAAAAACATTATATTACAATAATCGAAATGTCAAAGTTCAAAATCCAAATTACTATTTCAAATACCAGTTCGGTTCGTCATTATTTATTCATTCTTCATTGGCGGTCAGAACCAATGATACCGATGAACCGACAAAATAATTTTAATATACTCTTGACAGAATAGTTTTTATTTTTATTTTGATAGGCATGCTTGAAAATAATGAAAAGAGTGCTCGGTTTATTTTGCCTTCCGATGAAAAATCACATTCAGCTGTGAGTGATTTTGCAAGTGATTTCACTAATTCTGCTCGGGTTCCTCGTGAACTTGCCAATCGTTTTATAAATGCTGTCTCCGAATACACAAAAAACATTTCGATATCCAAACAACAAGGTGATTTAGAACTCGAGCTTAAAGCATCTCGTTTTTCAGCTACCGCTGAATTTAGGGGAAATATTTTGCCATCGAAATCGATTATATCGAATATTGCCGATGAGGTTCTCGCTACATCTATCGACGATGGTGCTAAAATAAAAATTGCAATATTCGAACCTGTATTAGAGAATATCGAAATTTCTGATTTCACTTCCGATATTACATTTGCTCAAATCGGGGAAGAGGAAATTCCGCGAGTTTGTGCTATTTGGAGAAATTTCTATGGAGATGAATTACCGTGGGCTTCACTGACGATTGCGGGCAAGATGCAACAATTGATTTTGCAGAGAAAATTGCTTGTTCTCGGGGCATATAATAAGGATATGAAGTTAGTCGGTTCGATTGCTGCAAAAATTCAGAGAGAACCGTTTTATATCGAGATTTATCCACCGGCATCTCCGCATGGAGTCATTTGGAAAAATGACGGTATCGATTTTTTGCTTAAAAAAATCAAATATTTTAATCCCAATTGGATTTTACAATATACAAACGATTATCCATCATATTTATCGACACCGATTGGGACGATGGTTCCACTCGGTCTGATGCATCATCATTCGTTCGATAAACCCCGACAAATTATGGCTAAAGTTTTAATACCACCGAGAGAAAATGTATTTTATCCACCGCCACAATATTCCGATTCACTCGAACTCACTCTGGAAATGCTGGGAATTTTAGGGGAAATTTCATCTCGACCTGAAAAAACTATTTCAGGTGAAAAATGTAAATATGTTCTAAAATATGAACCGCAAAACAACACCGCTATTGTTAGAATAAAATCTTATGGAACTAAGCTTTCACATTTAGTAATGATTATATCGAATATTTTTGGCGGAATCGCCAGAAAGAAAAAGGGAACATTATATCTCGACCTTCCGTTGAATAAATCGATTACTGCGGCAGTCGGTGAAAAACTTATTTTGGCTGGATTCGGAATCTTTGGATATATACCCGGGAATTTTTTAAGACTTCAAAAAACAATCGGAAACCCAGCAAATATAGATAATAATACACTTCCCGAAAATCTTGCTCTATTTACGCAAACTTTGCGTTGACTATTTTTTTTATTTGAATAACTTTGTATTATAATTGTATATTATTCGAGACAAAAACATTATAGGAGGTAAAAAATGGCATCCGTTCCCGACATTTTCAAGACAATTCTCGACCATCTCGAGGTGATTTCGAAAGCCGAAACAGTTCTCGGTGAATCTGTTACAGTCGGCGAGAAAACTGTCATCCCAGTCGTTAAAATGAGTCTCGGTTTCGGCGCTGGCGGCAATGATGTATCGGGTAAAGAAAAAAGTATTTCAGGCGGCGGTGGCGGTGGTGGTGTCTCGATTAACCCCGTGGGGTTTATCGTAATGGAGGGTGATAAAACCGCATTCCTGCCGGTGAAAACAAAAAGTGTTTCGGCACTGACCGAGATGATTCCGAATATCATCGAGAAAGTTACATCGATGAAAAAAGGAAAGAACGAAGAAGCGGATACTAAAGAATAAAAGAATTCTGCAAAGTAAAAAAAAAGGCGTCCCGTTTTGGCGGGGCGCCTTTAACAATTGATTAAAACTCCTTGCTCAGCTTGTATAATTCGATTCTATTTGATTAACGCAATCTTACGAATGAGAGTCGATTTACCTGTATCCAATTTGACAAAATAAATACCGGTCGAGACAGTATTGCCACTGTTATCATCGCCATCCCATCGGAAATTGTGTGTTCCAGATTCGAATTCGCCGCTATCGATTGTTTTAATCGAACGACCTTTCAAATCATAAATCGCAAGTTTAATTTTGCCACTTTCGGGAACATTAACCTTAATCTCGGTAGATGAATTGAATGGATTTGGATTACAATCGAGTGCGAGCTTGCCAGGAAGATTATTCTTTTCTGCAATGCCATCGGGAAGAATCTTTGTTTCTTTTGCATAGAATATTTCACCGTTCGTGCCATCCTGAATGAATGCGGTTAAATAGCATTTATCGGCATTCCACGATGGGTCGATAGTGAAATGCTTATCATCGGTGAATGTAGTTCCACTAACAGCTACACCCGCATAGTCGGGCAAAATAGCACGAACTACATCGAATAATGAATCCAATGGAAAAGCACCTTCCCAATGATATGCGATGTCCGTCTCGGTAATTATATAGTGAATTCTCAAATCGAGACCATCTTTTAATTCGCCAAGAATCTCTATGGTTGTAGAAACATCGAAATCTGTTGCGGTAGCCGATGAAATTGTAAAATCGAGTGTCATAGGTGTTTTTGTTTCCAAAACAGCATTATAAATGCTGGAATAAAGAGCATATTCATTTGTTAAATCACCGGTCGAGCCACCGACTATATAAAAACTACCATTGCAAGCTGTCGATGGAATACCTGTTATACCATATCCAGATGCGAGGTCATCGCCTTCATCTCCAATCCAATATGGGTCGCTGGTTTCACCCCAGACATGATACGAACCGATACAAATCGAATCGCCGAGTTCATCTTTCAACTGATGCAACGCCACTGCAGGATATGAACACCAGGTGCACCAGGTAGCTGTAAATTCCTGTAATATAACGGTTCTTGCGGTAGTATAAGTATAAACATAGTAACTCGAGGTATTGTTATCTTCGACTTCATCCGAAGTGTCGGATATTGCAAATGCTATTTCATAAACCGCATCGTAAAGTGCGAGTGTGTAAGGTGAAAAAACAACATCCTGACTTGTCCCCGATGCGATGTCGGTAACTGCGATAGTTTCGGTATTGACAGTATCGCCATTGTGAATAACATAACAAATTACATCGGGTGAAATTGCTCCCGAACCAAAATTTGTCACAGTTGCGGCTGGTGTTACATCGCCGCCTGGGTCTAAATATGGACTGAGCGTATCTATCGACTCGACAGCACCATCATAAGCAGGTCTTTGACCGATTGCTACATCATCGACCTTAAGCACAAACATATCGACTGAAATATTATGGAACGCCACATAAATGTCCTGACCTGCATAGGTATCGAGACTATAGACAAATTGGCGCCAGACAGTATCGGGTGTGGTATAATCGTAAATCGTATCTGTGAAACTGGATACATCGGCTGTTCCTGTGGATACTAAAATCTGGATATGCTCATCGCAATAACTCGGGTCCTGCGAGGCATACCAGCAGTAAAAAGTATCACCGGCATCGATATGAACCTGCGGAGTAATCAACCAGTCATCATTACCCGATGCATTATACATCGAACCCGCACAATTATCTCCCGAATGAGTATTATACGAATATATATACCAGGGTTGACCATCGCCATCGCCATCGACAGTTGTCCAACCTGTGGGAAGTTCGGTGCTGGAATCGAAATCTTCATCTAAACTCCAAACAGTTACATTTTTTGTGGAATGAGTGGCAGGTCTGTTATTCAGTGATGTCCTTATCTGAATACCACTTGCATTTTTGCTTTGACCGATACCGATTCCAAAAACCATCCCAGCAATAACGCAAACAACCAACAGCATCGTAATACTTCTCATTGTTCCCCCTTTTTAAGTTAATTTATTTAAGAATAAATTTATAATTGAAAAAACGCAAGACATTTTCTAATAAAAAATTAGAAAAATATTTACAAGTCTTTTATGAGCATAAGCTTATAATTCAATTCATCGAGAATATTTAAAAAATCGGCTGGCGGTGCAACCTCGAATACCAATGCTTTTCCCGTTTCTGGATGAACAAATTCCAATCTATATGCGTGAAGCATTTGTCGATTCACGATTTTCAAAAGCTCCTTCGCTTTGTTTCTATATTGCGGTGCGATACCGCCGATTTTTTCGTTTCCGCCACCATAATCGCTGTCACCGAATACCGGATGACCGATATAAGCCGAATGAACTCGTATCTGGTGAGTTCTTCCTGTGAAAAGCTTAATTTTTGCAAGTTCGAGAAAATCGAAATAAGCAATAGCGGTAAATTCAGTTTTTGCAGGACGACCAGCAGGAACTACCCATTTCTTAATAGGTTCTTTCGGATGATGTCCAATCGGCGCATCGACAATCAAATTATTCTCCTGAAGATGCCCCCACAAAAGTGCGAGATATTGTCTGTGGATTTCCCTTTTCGATAGAATTTCCGAGAGCATAATATGTGTCGATGCTTTTTTCGCTATAATCAGCAATCCCGATGTTCCCTTATCCAATCTATGAACGATTCCAGGTCGAAAATCGCCACCTATCGGAGAAATGTCATTAGTGTGATGAAGAACAGCATTCAAAAGTGTTCCTGTCCAGTTGCCTCGAGCGGGATGCGTTACCATCCCCGCCGGTTTATTTACCACGAGCAAATAATCATCTTCATAAATTATATCGACAGGAATATTTTCGGGAAGGAGTCGAAATGGTTCATCTTCGGGAATTTCTATTTCGATTACCTCACCGCCGTGAAGTATAAAATTAGGTTTCGTTCCCTTATCGACAACTTCGATATTTTTACTTCGAATGAATTTTTGAATCTGATTTCTCGATAGCCCGATTCCGCATTGAACGAGATAGACATCGAGTCGGCAGGGAACTATATCTATGGGAACATCGATTGTCATTAGACCGACCCCTTATTTGTGCAATGTATTCCAGATTTTCTCCGACAGTTCGAAAATTCTAAATGGTTTTCGTATGAAACCTTTCGCACCAGCAGAAATACATTTATCCACTGTATCGATTTGTGTATATCCGCTTACCATAAGTATTTTAGCCGCAGAATCGATTTCGAGTATTTTGTTTAGAGCTTCGAGTCCATCCATCTGCGGCATAGCTACATCGAGAATCACGAGGTCGATTTCATCTTTTTTTACATCGTAAAGTTTAACGGCCTCGACACCATTCATAGCAGTTAGAACACGATACCCGCGACTTTGCAATAGGTCGATGAGTAAATTTAGCATAACAGCTTCATCATCGGCGACAAGAATCGTTTCGCTTCCTTTTATAATTTCAGGTGTAGCGAACTGAAATTTACTTTCAGATTTTTCTTCACTGTGCGGGAGAAAAATTTCAAACGCGGTGCCTTTCCCTTGTTCACTATTAACGATAATATAACCATTATGGTCGTTTATTATGGAATATGCAATCGAAAGACCCAAGCCCGTTCCTTTTCCCTGTTCCTTCGTTGTGAAAAATGGGTCGAAAATATTTTCGATAATCTCATTCGACATTCCAATTCCAGTATCTGAAACAATTAAGTGAACATATTTATTATGAGGAATTTCGGAATAAGTTATGTTATCTGCATCTACAATATCGGTTTTTATCGTTAAATCGCCACCTTGTGGCATAGCATCGAACGCATTAACACAAAGATTCATCAGAACTTGCTCGATTTGAGCTATATCACCATCGATAACTGTGTTTTCATCGAATAGTTCGAGAACGAAATTTATATTTCTCGGCACGGTTTGTTTTAAAATATCTATTACTTCACGAATAGAATCTTTAATCTCGAATGGGATTTCTTCCTTCGGTGTTCGCTTACCGAAACTTAAAATTTGTCTCGTCAAGCGAGCAGCATCGAGACTCGTCTTAAAAATCAACTCGGTATATCTGAATGCGGGTTCGGAAACCGATAAATTTTCCTTTAAAAGTTCGGCATATCCGATAATTCCATTCAATAGATTATTAAATTCATGAGCTATTCCGCCAGCAAGTCTGCCGATAGCCTCGAGTTTTTGCGCCTGTAAAAGTTTTTGCTCGAGTGCAACCGTTTTTTCCTCGGCAAGTTTCCGTTCGGTAATATCGCGAGCGATTATCAATACTTTTTTCTCACCATCGATTTCTACAGGCGTGGCATTGACCTCGGCGACTATTTTTGTGCCATCCTTTTTTTTCAATATCTCCTCGATAGACTCAGCAGGTTTGCCATTATCTACCATAGATTTAACTCTTTTATGCGCTATATCGATACTTTCACTGGATACCAAATCGAATATCGAATGTCCGATAATTTCATCGATATTATCGTATCCGAGTATTTTTAATGTAGCGTTATTGACGAAAATCATTTTTTCGCCATCGTGAAGTCCTATCGCGATAGGTGCGAGTTCGACAAGTGTATGGTAAAGTTTTTCGCTTTGAGCTAATTTATCTAATGCAGAATTCTTTTCTTTTTCGAGTTCTGATGAACGAATTGCAAAACCTAAATCCTCGGATACCTCGACAAGAAGATTTCGTTCTTCATCAGACCAACTATGTCCTTCATTAGCACAGACAACGATAATACCATTAATATTACCCTTGTATGCTATCGGCACAAAAGAAACACTTTTCACATTCGAGTTCGAATATTTTTCTCGAACCTCATCGGAGACATTCTCGCATTTGCTTATATCGTGAGTGAATAATGGTTCTTTGGATTCTAAAACATTCAAAAACAGATTCTTAGCAATATCGATGAAACGATTAAAATTTTCATCGACATCTAAATTCTTGGGAACGACTAATTCCCCATTTTCATATAGCAATGGAATAACTTTTTTGTATTGCCTAATTTCTTCGAGCATACCCGAGATTTCAATCATTAAAGTCGGTATATCGCTTTCACGCACAAGCAGTTGATTGACCTTGCTTATCGTTTTAAGAAGCGTATTGAGAAATATCAACCGATTTTCCATCTGTCGAAATTCGGTAATATCTGTGAAATTAACGAGTAGTGACGGTTTACCATCATAGGTGATTTTTCGAGCGTTGAGAATTAAATTTAGCGGATTACCGCCATAAGAATTACCAGATATTTCATATTGTTCGGGAACGGATTCGCCGGAAAGTCTTTTTACCGCATATTCGTTCATCGTTGCACGAGAATCGGGATTCGCCAGCATCAATAAAGACTGCATTGTTAGGTTCATATCGTAAGGTATCCCGAACAGGTCGAATACTTTACTATTCGCAAAAAGCACATCTCTGCCATTGTGAACGAGAATCGCATTTTGCGAAAGTTCGGCTAAGGTTTTATAATTTTCCCATTGCTCACGATAATCCTGTCGAAGAGTTACTATATCTGAAATATCCCGAACGATGGCAAAAAATATAGGTTTCCCCGATATTTCAAGCAAGCGAAGACTGATATCGACATCGAAAATCTCACCGTTCTTTTTAACATTGCGAGCTCGAATATTAAGATTTTTCGATTCTTTCAATTTTTCTGAAAGGTTATCGAGTTCGGATACAATATCGGGTGGAACTAAATCCGACGCATAGAGTTTCAAAAATTCATCGTAAGTATAACCGAACATCTCGCATGCTTTTCGATTAGCCGATAGGATTTTACCCTCGATATTCTCGATGAAAATAGCATCGTTCGCATTTTCAAAAAGAATTTTGTAATCGATATCCTCGATAAAATTTTTCATATTCCCCTCCCAATGAAATTTGCTTCAAAATATAATTAGAATAGAATATTAAAAAAGTATTTTAACTATCTCTTGCGAAATTATTTTTAAAAAATTAAATTATCGATATGAAAAAGATTTGAACCAGTGATAAAAATGATTAAAGGAGGAAAGATGAAACAAGATTTTTTAGCGATTCCAGATTTTACATCGAGAGAAATAAAGGAAGTTCTGACAATCGCAAAGGTTGTGAAACATATGCATCGCTGGGGCGACGACCCGAAACCTTTCGCAGGGAAACACGCAGCGCTTATGTTCAGGAAACCATCCCTGAGAACGCGTGCAAGTTTTGAAACAGGAATTCGTCAACTCGGGATGGATACTTTATTTTTATCCGACAAGGAAATCGGGATGGGGAAACGAGAAAGTGTCGGCGATGTGGCAAAAGTTATGTCCCGTTATTTCGACCTTATCGTAATCCGCACATTCGAGCATTCCGAAATTATCGAATTCGCTAAATACGCCGATGTGCCCGTTATAAATGCTTTGACAAATCTATTTCATCCCTGCCAAATAATGGGCGACATTTTCACAATTATGGAAGCGAAAGATAGAATCGATAATATTTCTGTGGCATATCTTGGCGATGGCGGCAATAATATTGCAAATTCCTGGGTCAATCTTGCAAGCAGACTTTCATTGGATTTGCGAATCGGCACAACCGAAGACCGTCAACCGAACCCCGAAATATTGGCGAACGCAAATAAATCGGGACTATCGAAAATTAAAATAACATCCGACCCAATCGAGGCGGTAGATAATGTCGATGTGATATACACAGATGTCTGGGCATCGATGGGCGAAAAAGAAAAAATTGCCGAACGCGAAGAAAAGCTTAAACCTTTTCAGGTCAATAATGAATTATTATCAAACGCAAAAAACGATGCGATATTTATGCACTGTCTTCCAGCCGAGCGCGGTCGTGAAGTTACCGACGAGGTTATGGATAGTCCACATTCCGTCGTTTTCGACCAAGCTGAAAATAGATTGCATATCCAAAAAGCAATTATTCTCCAATTATTCGGTGAAAAATTCTAGGCAGGCATTCGCCTGCACCCCTTCGGGTGTTTTCTTTGTGCAACTTTTTTCTGAATCCCGATGAAGTCGGGGTCTGACAACCGAGTTGTCATTCATTGTTGCACCTGCTCAATCAAAAATTGCACCTGCTCAATCAAAATAAATTATCACCCAATTAGAAAGAACCGAAGGTTCATTCTCCGCGTACTCTTGCACGAACTACCAGAATAATGTAACCTTTAAGTTGTTCACTATCCGTTAAACTCGTCATAAGAGATGGGGTCGTCAAAGCCATATGCAGGAAAAATACGCTATTTGCAGTATCGGGGGATTCCTCGATGAATTTCGTTATATTTACACCGTGAGCATCGATTGTCGGTATTTCATCGAATCCGAGATGGTCCTCACTATAAAAATAACCTATATCTCCACCGGCTAACACCGAATCCTTAATCGCTTGCGGGTGAAAAGTATCTTTAACTACCCAATAATATGCGGCTGAAGTTTTAAATCTAACCGAATCAGCCCACATCAAACTCGGTGTGCCATAACCTGTTGCAAGCGCTTGAAGAACATATTTGCCTCTATCATCAGACCTTTCTATCGAGTTGGTGTCATTGGGCTCCCACCACGAGGAATCTGGTATGGCGGTATCAGGCAAACTTCTAGCATAAGTCGATAATTCGAAATCTAATGGCGGACATCCCGTATTCACTACTAAAATCGCCTGCATTTGAGGTGGGTCGATAGGAACACCGCCAACATCTCTTATTCGTGAACCGACAAGATACATCGTTTCCCATTTAAGTTTCATCAACTCCGTATCGTGAAAACCCTCGTATTCCCACCACATCCAAAAAGTATCCTGCACGGGCATTCCACCTACATTTGGATTTCTCGGAAGACTATCTATTTCAAACTGCATCGGGCAGGATGAAATCGTAATCTGGATTTTAATACTATCGGCAAGCGTATATTGAGCGAACAGCAAACCATTGAAAAACAAAATTATTACAAATATATAAATAGTCGAACCTTTAAAATACTTATCTATCAAAATGTCCCCCATTCTATATTTATGAAATCCTGTAACCCATTTTCACTATTGAAATATAATTTACCTTTACCTGGAAATGCAAGCGGTTTAATAAATATTTTTTTCTTCCCATTGGGTTCAATAATAAAATCTTTTTGAATAGGAACATAAGTTGCCATAACTCTCTGCATAATAAGCAAGGCATCCTGCCAACCTTTTTGCCCCGAACGATTCCAGCCGATATTAAGTCTCGCAGTATCGGAACTCCAATTAACGATATAAATAGAATCGAGTTTGCTCGCAAGATTTATGCTATTAGGATAAATTATCAATCCACAACTATCACACGATTGTGGAATTCTGTGCGATGGTTCGGTCGTAATATAAACTGGAACAATAATTCCAGCGACAAAAGCTCCCGTTTTTCCCGGTTGAACAATCAAATCGAATATAAACCGTTTGTTTAAATAAATCGCACTGTCGGGAATCGATATCGATATTTCAATCGGCTCACTCTGTGAACTCGGTTCAACAGCAATCGCACGGGGATTAACATTCACCCAATCCAAATTCGGTAATGGTAAAAAATATCCATTCCCATTGCTTCTTTTTATACCGACGGAAATTTCTCTCGATGCTTTATTAGGATTAACCAAGCAAAGTTTTTTATAAATAACTTTTTTGCCATTTTTCGCAAAAATATGAATTTCGCTTTCGGTAGCGCCGATACCGAGTCCATATATACATTCACTCAATAAAAATATCCCAAACAAGAATATTTTCAAATGAATTTTGATATTCAATTTTATAATTTCCTTTCGCAGTAATTATCTAACCACAGTGAGAGTTCCACTGCAAACCGTTTCTTCATCGACAATGATAGAATACATATATATGCCAGCGCTAACAATATGCCCCGTGGACGAATGACAATTCCAAGTAGTAGCACCGGGTTCCGATGCCCAGATTTCTTCACCACCCATTTCATAGATATGAATTATCCCGTTCCCAAAAATCATTCTCGGATATTGGAAATACGCTATATCGTTTATTCCATCGCCATTAGGAGTAAGTATAGTCGGACGGCAATCGCAGGTGCTTATAACGAATATAAAACATAGCTGAAATTCCGTCATATTATTCACCATTCCATAATCGGGGGGAATATCCGCGCAGGTAATTGTCGCGCAAACAGTATCTCCATTAGGATAGACAAGTTCTGGGTCGGCATTTTCGGGAATTAGTCTAACAACTTGCGATGCAGGATCCCAAACAACACCGGCATCGCCATAATCGAATGTCCTCGAGCTTATTCCAATCGAAATTGTGGATGAATCCACTCGACGCCAATGGTCGTTCAAATCGAATACTATATCATAATGGTTGTCCTCGATTATCTGTCCCTCGATAGGGTCGGTGCTCAATACAACAGGTGGAGTTAAATCGACGAAAAATTTCCATCGATAATTCTCGCCGCCTCGAAGATGATTCCCTGCAAAATCATCGGCAGTCAAAAGTGCAACCTCGACAGATTCACCATCGGTAAAATATGCGGATGGCGGCGGAGTAAATATCATTGTATCGACTATATAACTGAAATCGACAGAATTATAATTATGAACATTCCCTGCGACCTCGAGTCGAATCGTGCTCGTATCCACACCTGCATCGTCATCGAAAATTCGCATAACGATTCGCTGATTATAATTAGTCGATGTAGAATCTTGCTTAGGTTCGATAATTTCTGCCTGAGGACCGAAACCGAAATAAAGTGGCATAACATCGGAACAGCAGCAAGATGAATCGGTATAATCGCTATTGTCGGTATCGGCATCGCAAGCACAAATCCTATAGACGAAATCTATCATTTCAGGCTGACCATCGAAATCTGTGGAAAATAAATCGCCACTCACCAATGTTATTGGAACAGTTTCAAATGTTCCATCATCGACAGAACCATCGGTATCATATTCTATCCAAGCATTCCAAACACCCGATTCATCCGTAATCGTATCGCTAATCGTAAATGGTAAATTTGTCGGCAATTGAGTATTCGAATCGGGCGATGGTATAGAAAATTCGGGGCAAAGTGTATCGTCATCGGGGATATAGAAACACCATCTTGTAAGAGAATCGGGCAATTCATTCGGTTCGCCATAATCGGGACTATCAAAAACACGCAATAATGTTATGCAAACAGTATCCCTATCCTTGAATGAAAATCCCTCGACAGATGGGTCCCAGCAGAACTGATTTCCAGAAATAGTAACACCTGCACTCGTCGTCGAAAGAGTTGTAAGAAGCGGCGGCCAATGCAATCTACTTTCAGCACAATCTATGCCGACCAAAAGTGCATCCCAGTTCAATCCCGATTCATTATCCCATATATCGAAACAAATGGGTTGCTGATGATTTGTAACAATTTCACCGGGAGCAGGCAATTGGTTTGCAATTCTTGGCGGCAGAAGGTCGACACGAAAATTCCAATGTATCGGTCCCGTGAATGGAAGATTACCCTGCGAATCCATAAGTCTAACAAGTTCGACACCGACCATTTGATTATTTGTAAATGGAGTTACCGCAGTCCAGTTCAAGAACGGATGCGTATAAATCAATTGTGGAGAACCCCATGTGTTATAAATAGAACCATTCACCATAAATAGAATAGAAGCTGAATTTACAGAATCGTCGAGTTCCGCAAAACTCATCATAACTCCCTGAAGCGAGTCCGATGTCCAGGTATCTGGCAATGGTTCGATAATTGTCGCTATTGGAGAACAAGGAGCAAGATATTGACTTTGGTCCTGGTCGGAAATCGGTCCGTATAATCCCTCTAACCCGACTTTAATTTTCACATTTCGCATAGTGCAGTCGGCAATAGGATGAGCAGACGACCAAGTTACCATATATCCACCTCTAATCGATTCGCTGATTAGAGGGAGAATTAAATTGAAATCACCAGCACCACTCCATCCGAAAAATTGTCCACCTGTGCTATCGCTGCAAAGATAATAATATTCGCTGGGAGAATACCAGTCTGTGTCAGCAATAACATAACTAACAACTCTATTTGCAATAAGATTGTTATAAACCTGCTCGGGAGTATAATGGGAAGGTTCAGGTGGAGTTATCGACCATTCCGAAGAACTGCCGATATAATGAGGTGCAGCATCTGTAACCATAATAGTAACAATTGTTGCACCATATCTGAAATGCATCGAATCGACAGCTTCCATAATAGCATCGAGCGAAACTTCGGGACCATCGCCACCACCACCAAAATGAAGAGCGGTAACCCAACCCTCGAAAGTAGCTATATCCCCTGTCAATTCGTATCCATAAGGGAAATAAACACTATCACCGAAAGAATCCATTCCCAAACGATATGAAATTCCGGCAACAGCAAGCGATTCAGCAAAATCGTGCAAGCCAGCGACAACATCGTCCATCATAGTATACATGCTACCTGTAATATCTATGCAGAATACGATATCAGCCATTCCACCACCTCCGCGAAGATATGCGATTATAGGATATTGATTTATCCAACTGGCACCATAATCCTCATCGACAGTGAAATTGCTCTCATCGAGTCCAGCGATAGTGTTATCGTATTCATCCATAACGAGGCAAAATGCAGAAACGAGCGGGAATTGGTCGGTATAAACTTGGTCGATAATTAAATCTACATCTGCAGGTGGCGGCACATGAAACCAGTATAACCAGCAAGTGTCCATACTGTTCGCTCCGCAGCCATCGTCACCGACAAGGTCACTGGCGGAAAAACAAATAATTATCGTATCATTTTCCTCGAAACTCAATCCTGCAATACCAGCCTCCCAAACAAAAGTATCCCTATCCCAGGTAATAGGCATATCGCCATAATGATATGTGATAGTATCGCCATCGGGAGTGATAATCGTCAATTCAAAAGATGTGCTATCGACACCTGAAATATTGTCTGTAACAGGGATTAAAACTGTGGGTGTTAAATCGCGGATACTGGTATTCATCGGAGGAACTGGTTCGGTAAGTGCCGGAGGCATTGTATCGACAATAAAACTGCACACAATCGGCATTATCGCAACATTTCCAAAAGTATCTGCGATTCTTAAAATCGAGAAATCGATTGTATCTCCATCTGTGAACCAGGTCGTTGGGAAAAAATATAAAAGTGAATCGCCTAAAATCACAACCTCGGGGTCGGACGATGTATAAGTAATTCCATCGACTACAAGTTGCAAAGTGGTGTCATCGATACCATTTTCATCGAAAAGTCCGATGATTATCGATGTATCGTGGCAGGAAATTATCATTCCACAATGCGGTGGAAATATGGGGAATACTGTCGGCGGGTCTGTTTCCGCAACTACCTCGAAACCATCGACAACCGTATCTGCACCACCGCCGGGATTTGTGATAATCACATCTCTGAAACCGAGTAAAGCGGTCGGCGAAATCGAAATATTCACATTTATAAGCGATGGTGTAAAATATGTTACCGATGTAATCGAGATGCCTGCGCCGAAATCTGCTGTTGGAGTAGCGACAAAACCACTGCCGAAAATTGTTATCGTAAGATTATCGCCCTGTGCACCAACCGACGGTGAAACACTGCCAATCAACTGACCATAAACGATAAGTCCTACGAAAATTAAAATTGCTGCTAACTTTTTCATTGGAAATCACCTCTTTTTAAAACTATTTCGATTATATCCATCAATATAATACCAATAATAATTTAAATGTCAATATCTCTTATCGAAAATAATGTCTCTTTTTTTGCAGATGGTATCAGGTTAAAAAGTTTTAATGAGCTGGTCGATTATAATCTGCGACAGTCCTGCAAACTTTGACTCGTGATTATTTACATTTTCGCAGGGGCGTGGAATTTTGCGCTCTTACAATTCTCAATTTTCTCTATCTCTCATAATTCCAACAATTTATATTTCCAGACCTATTATTTTGCTATAATTTATTGGGAAAATCCTTTATTTCCTTTAATCATAATACCTCCGCCTTTTTTCGATTTTTATATATTATAACAATATTTTCTCAAAGTCAAGTAAAAATTCGAAAATATCGCTTCGATAAAAACACCCGAACGGGTGCCTGAAATGTGTTATTTGTCGCCTTTAGGATGGGCTTTGCGGTAGATTTCCCGCAGATGTTCGATTGTCGTATGAGTGTATATCTGCGTAGTGGCAATGGATTCGTGCCCCAACAATTCCTTGATTGCCATAAGGTCGGCACCATTTTCGAGCAAATGCGTGGCGAATGTATGCCTCAAAACATGCGGACTGCGTTTGCCATCGGTTACCTGCGTCAGATACTTGCGGACGATTTTATAAACATCTTGCGGGGATACTCTCGTGCCATTGCGGGTTAGGAACAATGCCTTCGCACTGCCCGATTTGTCGAACAGCGGTCTCGCACGAGATAAATATTCTTCCATCGCATTTTTCGCAGATTCGTTGAATGGGACGATTCGTTCTTTAGAACCCTTGCCGAACACCTTTATTCGCATCTGCGGGAAATCGACATCGTCGAGATTAAGTCCCACGAGTTCGCTGCGGCGGATACCTGTGGCATATAGAAGTTCCATTACCGCCTTATCTCGCAGTCCGAGTGGTTTCGATGTATCTGGAAGTTCCATCGCCTTGTTCGCTTGTGCAAAATCTAAAAACGATGGAAATTTCTTCGGCATTTTGGGAAGCTTTATATGTTTGATATAGTTCACATCGATTACATTTCGGTTGTATAGGAATTTGAAAAACGACCGCAGAACATCGATTTTACGATGAATCGTTCCAGTTTTGTATCCCGATTGAACGAGACCCGCTATATATGCTCGCAGAACGATTATATCTATAGATTTCGGATTTTCGAGACCATCGGGGAATTCGGTTTGGAGGAAATCGACGAACTGCTTCAAATCGACATCGTAATATTCCACCGTGCCAGCAGCGAAATTGCGTTCCTTACCGATATGCAGCAAAAATTCTGGTATATAACTTTCTAAATCCATCGAATTATTTTGACTAAATTGTTTTTATGATATAAATTAAGCGAAAATTGCAAGAAATCAAAGGAAAAGGAGGATATAATGCATCTTACGGACAAAGTCGCGATAATCACAGGTTCGGGGCGAGGAATCGGTGCGGCGATAGCGAAAAAGCTGGCATCGCACGGTGCAAAAATCGCACTCGTCGATATCAATGAGAACGACCTGTCAGCTCGCCATGATGAAATCGTATCATCTAATGGAATCGCTGAATATTTCAAATGCGATGTCTCGAACTGGAACGATGTCAAACAGACTACCGACAGCATTGTCGAGAAATTCGGCAGAATAGATATTCTAATCAATAATGCGGGTATCACTCGCGATAATCTCATTATGCGAATGCCCCCCGATGATTGGGATATCGTGCTTGCAGTTAATTTGAAAGGGGCATTCCTGTTCACCAAAGCAATCGTTCGCCCGATGATGAAAAATCGCTATGGGAAAATCGTGAATATCTCATCTGTCGTGGGGATATTCGGCAATGCCGCTCAGGCAAACTATTCGGCATCGAAAGCGGGTATTATTGGATTGACAAAAAGCACCGCTAAGGAACTCGCATCGCGTGGAATCCGCTGCAATGCTGTCGCACCTGGATTTATCGAGACCGAGATGACGAAAAATCTTCCAGAGAAAGCGGTCGATGAATTTTTGCAGGCAACTCCACTGAAATATCCCGGCAAACCCGACGATGTCGCCGAACTCGTTATGTTTCTGTGTTCTCCCGAAAGCGATTATATCACTGGCGAGATTATCCGTGTGGATGGCGGAATGGCGATATGATTTTATCCCCGAATAAATTAAAAACGCTTATTCTTCGCCGTGCTGCTAAAACATCGTCGATATTCGGGATGTTCCCCGATTGCAGCAAAGTGGTTATCGGTCTATCAGGTGGAGCAGATAGTCTCGTTCTTGTCGATATTATGTTCGAGTTATCGAAACGATGGCGAAAAAAAATCGAGTTTGTTCCTGTTTTTGTCGATGCGGGATTTTTCCCTATCGATAACGATAAAATCGATGCGATTAAGCGATTTTGCACTAATCGGGAAATGAAATTGCAAATTATCGAGAAACATTCGATTGCAAAATCGGTGCAGTCGGATGAAAATCCATTTCCACCGTGTTTTACCTGTTCGAGAATGCGAAGAAAAACTTTGCTCGAAACAGCACAATCACTCGATGCCAAATTTATCACATTGGGACATCATAAGGACGATTTAATCGAAACATTTTTACTAAATATTCTATTTTCACGCAGAATAAGTGCTATAATGCCGAAACAGGAATTGTTTGATGGACTTTTCTACATTATCCGCCCGATGATTCTTGTCGACGAAGATTATATCAAACGATATGCGAAATTGCGAGTATTTCCGACAATCGAGAAAAATTGCCCTTATGCCGGCGATACCCGAAGAGAATGGGTGAAAAATTTACTCACTCGAATGAAAAATGAATATCCCGAAATAAAGAAAAATATACTTCGTTCGCTATTTCATCCAAAAACCGATTATCTTTGGGGCGATTTTGAAAAATTGGCTAACAGATTATTAAAATGATGAACGAAAATAAAAAGAAAAAATCCGCAGTGTTTTTCGCGATTGCGATGAATACAATTCTTTTCGTTGGAAAACTGATTGGTGGTATTCTTGGACATAGTTCGGCATTGATTTCGGATTCGTTGGATTCGCTTACGGATTTTGTCGGGGATATTGTCATTCTCGGCGGTATATGGTTCGCCGGGAAACCACCGGATAAAAAACATCCCTATGGTCACTATAAGGCAGAATCGCTTGTTACAGCGATTGTCGGGATTATGATTGTATCGAGTGCTATACTTATGCTGTATCGCTCCATATTTTCGCTTTACACAGGAAATTTTTCGACACCTAAGCAATGGACAGGATTAGTAGCATTCGGTTCGATTATCGGATGTCTAATCACATATTTTTATCTT
Source organism: bacterium (assembly GCA_021162205.1). Classification (GTDB taxonomy): domain Bacteria; phylum UBP14; class UBA6098; order B30-G16; family B30-G16; genus JAGGZE01. The sequence goes on along the minus strand of JAGGZE010000148.1, from coordinate 21,593 downwards.
CATCGAGCATCGAAAAAATATTTCAGCAGTGCGCTCGAAGCCGGTGCTGTTCACAAGTTTGCCGATGCTCTAACATCTGTGGCTGCGCTGATTGGAATTTTTCTATCATCATTTATGAAAATTCGCTGGGGAGACCCTGTAGCATCGGCAATCGTAGCATTGTGGGTATCACGGACAGGAATTAAAATAATTTCCCGTGGAGGACACGAACTTTTAGATGGCGCTCCCGACGATGACTTCGAATATGCTGTCGAACAAACAATCATCTCGATTCCCGCTGTCGAAAAAATCCATTCTCTTCAAATGCGAACCGCTGGCGGCAAAGTATTCGCTCACATCGATATTTCCGTGCCGTCGGAATTGTCTATCGCCGATGCTCACATAATCTCTCACAGAGTAAGGGATGTGTTAATAACTAAATTCCCTCGTCTCGCCAATGTGATTATTCATACTGAACCTTGCGAAAATGAAAGTGAAATCGAAAATGAGATTATTACACGAGTTAGGCAAATTCTTACAAATTACGATAAAATAAAGGAATTTCACGGTGTCGATGCATTGGTTTCAGAAAATGGTTTTATCATAATAGCAGATATCGTGGTGGATCCCGAAATGAAAGTTAAAAATGCTCACCGAATCGCCGACGAAATTCGTGAGAAAATTATCGAAATCGAAAATATCGCCGATGCTATTATCCATATAGACTACACCCGCGATTAGTCCGAATAAAATGCCGAAAAGGATATAAAATTATTCCTCGATAATTCCAAGGAAATTATGGGTAAGTGCCTTGATAATTCTTACATTGACTTTTTCACCGGGTTCACGCATCCCCTGAACTCGAATTTGTCTATCTATTTCGGGAGCATCATCGAGCATTCGAGCGATAGATATTCCCTCACGAATCGTGTGCCTATCGATAATCGCTTCCACAACTCTGTTTTCAAATTCAATATTTTTATCTATAACTATTTCATCCTGAACCATTTCCAAAAGCTCTTTGCGAAGACTCGCCACATCGGATGGAACTCGTTCGGGAAATTTAGATGCTTCTGTTCCAAATTCGAGTGAATATTCAAAAATCCCTTGATGAAGAAAATAGCCATTAGAAACAAAATTTAGTAAATTTTCAAATTTATCGTCATTTTCGCCGGGAAAACCGACTATAAATGTAGTTCTAAGTGTAAAATCACTATCCGCAGAATGTATCATATCCAGCATTTTATCGATGTATTCGGAATCGTATCCACGATTCATTCGAGCCAATATTTTGCTGTTATAATGCTGAAGTGGAATATCGAGATATTTAATTACTTTGGGAAGTCGCGCCATCGTATCGACAAGTTTTTTTGTAACTCGAAGTGGATGAAGATACATCACTCGAATATTAAAATCACCATCGAGGGAATCCAATTTTTCGATTAGATATGAAAGGTCGATATTTCCATCGAGGTCCTGACCGTATCGAGTGGTTTCCTGTGCAACTAAAATGATTTCCTTAAAATTATTATCTATTAAAAACTTTGCCTGTTCAATCAAAATTTCCACAGGAACACTGCGAAAGGAACTGCGAATCGATGGAATAACACAATATGAACAATGATTATCACAACCCTCGGCGATTTTAAGATAGGCATACGGATAAGTGTTCGGTAAATCATTATCGATAGGATACTGTTTGTTCGGTTCGGTTGGAATATAAATCAACCTATTGTTTTTTCCATAATTTTCAAGGAAAAACTTGTATGTCGTATCGATATCGAGATTACCGAGCACACCATCGATGAATGAGAACTTATTAAACAATTTTTTACCATCTTTTTGAGCCCAGCATCCGACAATAAATATTTTTTTATCTTTATACTTTTTTTTGACTTTACCGAGCAGTTCTATCATTTCGGTAGATTCCTTGCGAGCATCCTCGATAAAAGCGCAGGTATTGACAAATAAAAAATCCGCCTCGTCGGGATTGCCAACAATATTAAACCCCGATTTCGACAGACGATTAATCCAAACTCGACCATCTACCTGGTTCTTGGGACAGCCGAGATTTGCAAAAAATACATTAAAACTATTTTCTTCATTCCCATACATCGTATAATAATATGTATGACACCTTATATTGTCAAGCTTTTTTCGAATATCGGGGTGGGAAACATAAGTATTTATGGTAAAATCGGTGATACACTATCGAGATATTTCTAAGAAAATATACTTTTATCGGTGGGAAAATCGAGATATATAGTCGAATTATTTATTTATTTTGTTATCGCTTTCGATAAATTCTTGATATGTCATATCTTTATACCATCCTTCACCCAAATACTGTATTATGGTTTTGAATTTATCGGTAGGAATATATCCGGGTAATTTTGCGATAATAGTATCGGATGGAGAGATAAAAATTGTGGCAGGCACACCTCTCACGGCAAACATCGAACCGATTTGCCTTTCAGTATATTCTTTGCCATCGACTTCGATTTTATTCATCGAGGATACATTTACTTTCGAGACGACAAAATATTTGTCGAGTTGAGCATCGACTTCATTATCCGCAAGTGTGGTGCTTAAATATTTTTTGCACCATCCACAACTCGCGCTAACAACTACTACCATAAGTGGCTTATTATTTTCCTTAGATAAAATTTTCGCATCTCCGAATGGATGCCAGATAAGCTTTTCAGCATTTTTATTCCCGGCAAAACTTATAACCGATATTAAAATTATAAGTGCTACGATTGCTCTTTTCATATTAAATCCTCCATTTTCAAATAGTTCTATATAAATATTTTAATTTTGCAAGTCAATGGAAAATTTTACAAGTAAATATTTTCACACAATTATTGTCTAAATTTCAATTTTTCATAGCCGACAACAGCAGAAAATATCGATAGTGGTAGTATTGGAAATCTATAACGGTCTGCACCGAAAAATATTAGTGGAATAGCCGTGAAATAAATAATTGCAACTAAAAACGATATCGGGATTTTTTTTCTTAAAATCCCAATAATCGCTCCTAAAATAACCAATATATTTATTAGAGTTAATAAAATAGCGGTCGCTATCATATATTTCTTGGGTATCGTTTTCGCTAATCCCCACACAGGAGCGGTCATAACTGGAATTGAAAAATAGGCAAGTTTTATCGGGATATTTCGCAACGGTCTAAATGGATTTCGCTCGACATTCTCGAATGTCTTTTGCCTGAACCATTTCTCCTGTTCGATTTCACTCGATACTCGAGGAAATTGCGGGTCGAAATATGTTCCGTTCGACTGTGAACCATTGCCGAGCCATAGATTCACCCAGAAATTTGTCGCCATAACAGGTGAACCGATTTGCGAACTGTTACGAACAATCCAGGGGACTATAATCATTATCGCCAGCACAAACGAGATAATATATTTTTTCCAATTTCGTTTATCCCAGAAAATCGCCAAAAGTGGTAATAACAGTGCGACTGGACGAATATATGTTAGTATTCCCGCCAAAATTCCATTTGAGATAAATTTCTTTTTCACAGCGACTAATAGCCATAGTAATAATATTACCTGAAATAGCATTTCGCTGGATAAAATATTCGTATAGATAATATGTTCGGGATAAAGTGCGAATATCCATCCGATAGTTTTCCATTTATCTGTGAATTTTCGAGCGAGTAACATCAGCAAAAGAACCGCGAGCGCTCCCAAAATTGCATTAAATATATATCCATAGACAAATTTTTTCCCGAAAATCGAATATATAATCCCGAGTGCGAACGAATATCCCGGTGTTCTATATGCTGTGGGTTCGCCATCGATAGAAAAACTCCTGCCATCGCAAATCGAAATAGCGGTTTTTTCATACCACGAGCAATCCGATATCGGCACAGTCGGAACGATTAGTGCAAAAAATAATCTTATGATAAATGCAATCAAAACGATGGCGAACAAATTTTTATACGAAATTGCCATAGAATCGGATTTCTCTGCAATATTGTCGATATTCGAAACCGCCATTTTTATGGAGTGTAGAGAATTTTAAATCTTCTATTGGAAAATTCTGCGAAGTATATCCCACCTGCAAGATTTTTCGGTTTCCATATATATTTTCCCGAGCAAACTTTTTTTGTGAAAATCGTTTTGCCCGAAATATCCGAAATTTTTATTTCGCCATTCTCGGGAATATCGAAACAAACCGAACTGTTGAATGGATTTGGAAATGCCGAAAAACCGATTTTAATCGGCAATTTAACCTCGGAAACCGAATTGATTACTTCTACCGTTATCGAATCGATAATCGAACATCCCAACGAATCCGTTATCATCACATAATATGTTCTGGTAGAATCGGCAAGCACTGTTTGCTCGGGCAATGTCGAGTCGTCGAAATATTCTGCGGGACTCCAAAGATATGTATAAGGCGGTATTCCTCCTGTTGTAGCGGCGTTCATATCGATACAAGTTCCAGAAAGATATGAAACAGTATCCTCTCCAAAAGGCGGAATTATTTCAGAATCTACAATTACCGAAACCGTGTCTATCGCAGTATCGCCAGCGGCATCGATTACCATCAGCATATATGCCATCGAACTTTCAGGCGATGCGGTCGGATTTGCAATCGTAGAATCATCCAATCCCATCGATGGTTGCCATATATATGAATACGGCGATGTTCCACCTGTTGCTGTCGGGCTACCGCCGAGAATCGTAGTATCTCCCCAGCATAGAATATCGTCATCACCGGCATCTGCGAGCAAACCCATATTTGCGGTGATTGTTATCTCATAATTATAACTCGAAGACGACAAATAATTCCCCTCGGGAAGAACAACTATCGCAACAGAATTTCCGTCTGTTATAACGGTTCCCGATGTGTCGAATTCATATATCTGTGCAGTATCGCCTAAAACTATCGCACCGAGTTTCCATTCTGCACCTGCATCGCCGGAAAGCGAAATGTGAATCGCATCGGCGGATGGAACATTCACGAGGACATAGTTCGAGCCGAACGAGTGCGGACGACTGCTATATGACGATGAATATGTAAATGGTAAACTCGACACCGTCGCCTGAATTTGCATCGCAGGATATGCTGCCGCTTCATCGTAATGGAAATCATCCGCTAATGAATCGGTCAAAAAGTTCCAGCCGACAAACCCCAAGAATTCATCATCGAGAGATGCTCCCGCCGAATCGAGTGCATCGGCTATCGCTTCGAGACCATCCTCGTATATCATACTCTCGAATATCCCGCGGATAATTCCCATTCCAAACCGCTGGTAGAAATAATGGAAAAAAATGCATGACGAATACTCGTGCGAGCCATCGAACTTCATAATCGAAATCCACGGCTGGTTGAAAAACGGTGGAAGATAATTGTAATAGTCATTGACATAATCATAGACGATGTCCTCCATAAATACCGATGCGATTTCGAGCATCCATCGTTCTTCATCGGGACTATATGCCATTTGCACACCATGGAAGAATTCGTGAGCACAGGTTACCTTAAATGCACCCCAGTCAGAACCCTCGGGGTCATCATTCGGTGGAAAACCGTCATAAGAACTGTTCACCTCGACATACGCAGAGACATCGTGCCATGGCGACGGCCCTTCGTAATCATCGGGATATGTCACACCATATACAGCCCAAGGAAAATCCGTTATATATACATCGAATAGACTATCTCCGCCGAGTGTGTCATCGTGAACAGGGTGTAAAAATTCAAGCGAATCTACCTCGACATGCCATACTCGCTGGAAAAATTCACCGCAACGATGGACATAGTGCGTATCGACATCTGTCGTATCATAATGAATTTTGAAATGACCATCGGGAGTCAAATAATATGCCTGACGAGTCGGGCGAACATCCAATTTATGCTGCAAAATCTCGTTTTGCCGAACTGTAAGATATTGCCGATTGTGAATCAAATCTAAAATTATCGGCGTTCCAGATTTCACAGGATAATCTATTGCTCCCTTGCCCTCGAAAAATAATTCGTATTCGCTCTGAACACGCACCGAATCGAGATTCGCATCGGCAAAGGACAGCGAAACCATAACGAAAATCGCCGATAGTAAAATTAAATTACGCATTTTCCTCCCTCACACCTTTAAGGTGTTTTCTTCGCATTGCTTTCCTTGTTCCACAAAAGCGGAACAATTCCCTGCAATGCCAGTGGAATAAATAAATTATTTCCAAACTAAGAAGAGCCGAAGGGCTCAAAAAGAACCGAAGGGTTCGGCGACAGTGAATTTCACTCTTGTGAAAGAAAAGTCGCCATTAGAAAGAACCGAAGGTTCCATTGAAACAAATTTTCAATGCGTTTGAATAAATTTGAAACCTTCCAAATCGTTTCGACGCCCTGCAAAATCGTTTCGACGCCCTGCAAAATTACTTCGACTCCCTTATTTTCGTATTTTACTCCTCTTCGATGGTTTTTGTTCGATATAATTCATCGATATATGTCAATGTAGTGACCGATATATCTATTCACAGGATGGACGATGGTCGTTTGCCAGCACATCCCTACTATTTTTTGTATAGTCTCCCCTCTCGATGTCGTTTTCTCAATTTTTCCAGCATATCTTTCGTCATTTTATCTAAATTCCATTCGGGTTTCCATCCCCATTCCTGTCGAGCAACCGAATCATCGATACTCGAAGGCCAAGAATCCGCAATCTCCTGACGATAATCGGGGTCATATTTCACCTCGAAATCGGGGATATATTTTTTGATGCTCGCTGCGAGTTCTCCTGCGGAAAAACTCATCGAAGCGAGATTAAAGTCGCAGTGATGTTTCAATTTCGCGAAATCGGCTTCGGCAAGGTCGATTGTCGCATCGATACAATCTGGCATATACATCATCGGCAGACGAGTATCCTCGCTAACGAAACAGGTATATTTGCCATCCTCGACAGCTTTGTAATAGATTTCGACAGCATAATCGGTCGTTCCTCCACCTGGAAGTGTTTCCGCAGAAATTATACCGGGATAGCGCAATCCGCGAACATCGATTCCGAATTTTTGCACGAAATAATCACCGAGTCTTTCTCCGCAAACCTTTGTCACGCCATACATCGTTGTCGGGCGAAGAATCGTATCGTTCGGAGTATTTTCAATCGGTGTATCGGGACCGAATGCCGCAATCGATGACGGAATTATAACTCGTGTCATATTATAGTCGATTGCCGCATCGAGAACATTTATCGAGCCGTTCATATTCACATCCCAGCATAGATGCGGATGTTTTTCGCCCACTGCGGAAAGAATCGCCGCCATATGATAAATCGTGTCGATATTATGCTTTTTGATAACCACATCTAACGATGCTCGTTCGGTAACATCGATGAAATAGAATGGACCCGAATCGAGCAACTCCTGCGATGGTTCGGTTTTCCGTCCTGTGGCGACCACATTATCGGCACCATATTTTTTGCGAAGTGCCATTGTAAGTTCCGAACCGATTTGTCCAACCGCACCTGTAACGAGGATATTTTTCATCTCGGCTTTCATTTTTCCTCCTATGGATTCATTTGTTTATTATCTAATATATAGAAAGATTAAATTTTCTAAAATCAAGAATTTTTTTGCGAATTATTGTTCTTTTTTTATTATATTTATAGTTAAGGAAAATACCAAATTTAATTAAAAAACTTCTTGAAATATAACAATAGTTATTATATTTTAACAAAAGTAATCATTTTATAATTTTTTATAGCGATGCAAAAAATAGATAACAAAATATTTTTACGGAATATTTTTATTATAATAGTGCCTATTCTGCTTTTGTGGGTAGCACTCGATAGAGGAGGAACCTACTCTGGGACAAAGGAAATGTTTTCCATTCTTTTGTGGGGACTCGGTTTTATGGTGCTTATAGGTTTGCGGCAGCATTTCAAAATACCATTTTTTCCCGCATTATTCTGGAGTTTATTTTGGCTCTGGGGATTCGTAACACTGATATTTACTTATTCTCCCGATGGAACTTTGCGATTTCTATCTCAAATGGGTGCGCTTATCGTTTTCGCATGGGCAATTTACAATTTAGCTGAAAAACCTCTATGGAAATTTTTCCGACTATTTTATATCGGAGTATCTATCGTTTTACTCATCGGATTCTTTTTCCTACTCGGTTCAAAATATGGATTCTTTGTCGGCAGACACGATATGATGCTTCATTTCATCTCCACATTTTACTGGAAAAATCCCGCAGCAGGATATTTGATTTTAGTTTTGCCATTAAGTTTCGTGCTTGCAAAATATGACCCCACAAAAGGATGGCGAATATTCTATTGGTTAATTTCGATATCGAGTTTCGCCGCATTGTTCCTAACACTTTCCCGTGCTGCTTGGCTTGCATTTGCTCTCGCGGCTATCGTAATATTTTTGCTCTCGTTGAAAATCTCGATGAAATTTTTCAAAATCCTTGCGATTACCATAATAATCGGATTTGTGCTATCGATTTTAATTATGCCACCCAAATGGGTTCTCGGTCGATTTTCAAAAATCGGCGAGGTTGCTAAAGAAAAGCCCGAAGAGCCCGTCGAGGAACGATGGATGATGCTTTCTATGGGACTTAATATCGTCTCGGAAAAACCTTTATTCGGTATCGGTTTTGAAGCTTTCAAAGTCGCATATCCACATTTTCTAAAAAACTCGCATTATCTATCGAGTCATCTTCACAATCAGTATCTGCAATATGCTGCCGAGGGTGGAATACCTGCATTTATACTGTTTCTATGCGCTATTTTTTCATCTATCGGCATAATTTTCATTTCGGCAAGGAAAAACAAAGACCCGATACTATGGGCGATTTCTCTCGGAACACTCGCCTATGCAATCCATATCGGGCTCGATTTCGATTGGAATTTCTGGGGAACTTCATTGCCATTTCTCCTTTTAATCGCAATCGGTATTAGAAATTCCGATGAAATAGAACCGAGAACAATAAAAGGAATTAAGAAAATTTCGCTTATCGTAATAATGTTAGCGGGATTTTTATTCTCGACCGCAATCGGAGCCGCATGGACAATTCATTCCAAATACGAAAGTGCATTAAGTTCCGCAAAACAGATTAAATTATTAAAATTATGCTCAAAACTCGACCCTTTTTCAGCTTATTTCTGGTATCAACAATCTACGGTCTATAAATCGCTCGGAGACACCGAGAAATCCCGGCAAGCGTTGAAAAAAGCTTATTCTCTCGAACCGAAAAATATTTTAATCGGATATGAATACGCTTCTTCGATATATTCTACTCATCGGGATATGGCTGTGAACATTATGTTCGATGCGCTCAATAGTGCACCCTATATTCTTCCGGAAAAACAACTCGATTTAGCCGATTATCTGATGAAATCGGGTGAGGATAATCTTGCGGAAAAAATCCTCGCCAATATGCCCAGACACTTTTCGACCGATACCAATGTTCGATATACAGGACAGACCGCAGGTTTCAGATATATTCTTGGGAGAGCTTATGAATATTGGGGAGATATAGTTTTATCGCGAGGGGATTTCAGAAAAGCGGACAGCTTATATCGTGTCGCAGGTGTTCTCGAATGTCCTCGATATAAAGATAAAATCGCAGAAATCTGGGCGGTCGATACGCCATCGCCGGAATGGATTGTCTCCGAATTTATCGATGCCGTCAATATCGGTGATACGGTGCGATTGCACAGTATTATCGCAGATTCGGCTATCGTGAAATTGACTACTGGAATTCAAATTTATCTCGCAAGTATTATGAATGTGCAAATGGATATACTTACAGAAAGAGCTTCGGTCGATGCACTTGTCTTAAAATGTAATGGCGATAAGGAATATTTTGGACTCGAATTTTTTAATTTGATTTTAACAGACGATGGCTGGAAAATAAAATTTTGATTTTTAATATCGGGAGAATAAAAATGAGCAATCAAATTTTTGGGAAATACGAGGTTGTAAAAGAACTCGGTAAAGGTTCGTTTGGCACGGTATATTCTGTGGTAGATGGTGTCAGCGGCAACAAGTTCGCCTTAAAAGTTTTCACACCTCGCTGGGTAAGACCGCATTTAATCGAACGATTCCGCAGAGAATTCGCACTCGTTGCAAGAATGCCTCATCCGAAAATTATTAAGGTTTTCGATTTCGGGCAGGAGAACGATAAATATTACTTCACTATGGAGCTTATTAAGGGCAAAACGCTCGAGGATAAAAAGCCATCCGCCGATAAAGCATTGAACATTTTATGCGATATCGCCGAGGGACTCGCATTTATTCACAATCGTGGGATTCTTCATCTCGACTTGAAACCGGGGAATATTTTTCTTACAAAGGATGGTGCAATAATCGGCGATTTCGGTCTTGCAAGAACTGTCGGTGAAGGTGAAACGGTTACATCGGGAACGGTCGCTTATATTGCTCCTGAAATTCTTAAGGGTTACCAGCCCGATATGCGAGCCGACCTTTATTCACTCGGCGTGATTGCTTACGAAATGTTCGAGGGAAATAATCCTTTTCTCGGCGAAACTATCAGCGAAAGTATAAATCTTCAACTCAATCTCCCGATTGTCGAGGGTGATTTAGAAAATGTTCCCGATGAATTCCGCAAACTTTTACTTTCATTACTCGAAAAAGACCCTCAAAAACGACCGAATAACGCTTATACTCTATGGCGTTCTATTGCAAATATTTTGGGGCGTCCCGACGACCCTCAACTTCGCGCCCGATATTTGCCTCAATCCACACTTGTTGGAAGAGATGAAATTATCGCTAATGCAGGGCAATTAATTCCAAATATAAAAGGAAAATTCTTATGGTCGATTCACGGGGAAAGAGGTATCGGGTATACAAGAATACTAAATGAATTCAAAATAGTCGGTCAGCTTTCAAATTTTTATCCCATTATCGTTTCGCCATTTAGCCCACTCGAATCTTTGATTATGCAGCTTTTGTCATGGGAATTTGGCGACCCGCTACGTCGCCATCTTCCAGCTTTGCTTTGGGCAGTGCCAGGACTCGTAAAACACCCGACTATCGCAAATGTGGGAGTTACATTGAGTTTGACAGAACCTGGAAGCGATGAAATATTCGCCCATTTGCTCGCACTTATCGAAGAAATTTCTGCGATGCGTCCATTGCTTATTATGCTCGAGGATGGTATCTCCAAAAAACTATTAGATGCTCTTACTCGACGGCGGTCGATTGGCAGAATTCTTTTAATAGCGAAAAATATTTCATCTGACGATGTGAATATTCCTATTGAGACAACCGAGCTCGAACCACTTTCACTGACCCATCTGCATATTTGGATAAATTCGACACTCGGCGCCGTGGATGGTTTGAACGACCTTGTTCGACATTTACAAAAGGGAAGTTCGGGATTGCCGCGTGAAATCGATTCCGCCCTGAAGCAACTTGTCAGCGAGGGTTTTCTTGTTCCAGGTGCCGAACGATGGCGTTTTTCGCTTGCAAAACGAGAAAAAGTCTCGACTATCGCTCCTGTGGAAATCTGTGAACAGACACTGAAATTTATCGCGTTAAATCCCGATGGAATGCCATATTCAGCGATTGGGAAACTTATCGGACAGGAATGGGCACCTATCGCTATATCAGAACTTCTTGCAAGCGGCAAAATCAAGGAACGAGATAAATGGAATTCGTTAGTTTATTTTCTCACCAATCCTAAATTAGCAAAAGATATTCTACCTGCTGATGAGACCGAGTTAAATGAATTAAAAAGTAAATCTGCTGGGGTTTTTGTCGAATTAACGGAACTGCCCGAATTTGTTCTTTCTGGTGCACAGATGTTCTATGAGACAAACGACCCTGAAAAAGCTATAAAATATACGAGGACAATTCTAAAAAAATTAAAATCCAGATATAAACTCGATTTACTTCTTCGAGCTTATGATTTAGTTACAAAGTGTGCCGAGGAATCGGGAGACAATCAATTGTGGTTTCGTGCGATTAAGAAAAAGGCGAATACTTTTCGTTTAATCGGCGAACTTGAAAAAGCGATTTCTGTTTATCGAAGACTTTTAACGAAAGTTCAAAAAACGACGGATATTCAAAAGGAAACCACAGTTCTTATAGATTTAAGCGGTGCATTGATTAAAGCAGGGAAAAATGACGAGGCATATTCTCTTTTGAATGAAGCTCTCGAGTTTTCTCGACAAATAAACGATTCGCGGCTCGAACTGTTCTCGCTAATAAATATTGCCGCTGTGTTGCAAGCGCGCACAGAAATGACCGAAGCCGCAAATATTTTCTGGCAGGCACGAAATATCGCAACTCAAATTCAGAACAATACTGCTCTTATCACTGTCGAGGTCAATCTCGGATATATTCTCATCGCTCAGGGGAAATATACACAATCACTCGATAGATTGCTTGCGGCGGCATCGATTGCCGAGCAGGAAAAGTTAATAAATCAAAGATTTGCCTCGCTTTTAGGATTGTCTATCGTATATCGAAGACTCGGAAACATCGAACTCGCTAAAAGAACAGTTGTCGAACTGAAAGAGTTTGCACATTTGCCCTTGCACAAGGTAAGAATTCGATTAGAGGAATTGTTTGTGAATCTTTATGGAGGCACGCTCGACGACCCGCAAATTTCACTCGAAAAAATTCTTCCAGACTTAAAATCATTACCTCAGACATCGTATAATTCTGTGATGAGAGAACTTTTGCCTCTTTGCGTGCTTTCAGGGATACCGACCTCGGAACTCGATTATTTCCCATCGATACCCACAGATGAGTTTGCAAGTATTTTATGGAAAGCGTTGATGTCGTTCGAGACAGGTCAATATGAAACCGCTGCGGAAACCGCTGAAAATTTAATAAGGAAGATTAAATATCTTTCTGAAAGTGCGGAAATTTGGTGTTCGGCGGTTCAGATTATTATTTCATCTTTATCCCCGCAACAGGCTATCGATAAATTGGATAAATTAATGAATAAACCGCCGAATGACTTCTTTGTTCAGGGTTATCTCTGGCAAAGAATCGCTGAAATCTATTCACAAAAACTTCCCGACCCGCAAAAGGGTCAACTGGCATTGAACAAAGCACAGGAATTTTTCTCGAAATTAGATAATAGAACCAAACTCGCCGAATTGGAACATATCGCAGATTATCTTCGCGGCAGCCGTTATGGTGGCGATGCTGGTCTTTTGCTCGAGGTTGCTAAGGCTTTTACATCGACTCTCGATTGGGAAACTCTTGTAACCGTTATTTTGGATAGAGCTGTCGAGGTCAGCGGTTCGAATAGAGCTATTTTAATCACAATCGATGGAGATAATTTAAACCCGATTGCATCGAGATACGAGGATGAAAAAACTATTCCAATAGGTGAATTGAAATTCAGCACCACAGCGGTGCGAAAAGCTATCGAGGCTGGTAAATCGTTGCTTGTCGAAAGTATTCCCGAGGATGAGGATTTAGCTGCGCAACAGAGCATTCTCGACCTTAGAATTTTGATGGTTATCGCTGTTCCACTTATCTGCCACGATGAATTGTTCGGTGTTCTTTATGCCGATGCCGAGGTTAAACGAGCGACATTCTCTAAGAGAACTGTCAGATTACTCGAAACACTCGGCGAATTCGCCGCTATGGCACTTTACAATGCAAAACTATACGGCGACCTTGTTGCAGAAAGAGATGCTCTTCGCGCTCAAACACGAGAGTTTTTTGGGACCGATTTCATCGGTGGTGAATCGAAATCGATTCAGGAAATATTTCCCAAAATTTCCGCTGTCGCAAAGCAGGACATAACGGTTCTTCTGTTGGGCGAAACTGGAACAGGCAAGGATTTATTAGCAAAAGTGATACATTCTCGCAGTCAGCGAACCGATGAATCGTTCATCGTTCTCAATTGCGCCGCTGTGCCTGAAAGTCTTCTCGAAGCCGAACTTTTCGGTTATGAAAAAGGCGCATTTACAGGTGCAACTCATCGGCAACTCGGTAAACTCGAATTGGCAGATAATGGAACTCTATTCCTCGACGAAATCGGCGATATGTCTTCCGCTCTTCAAGCAAAACTTTTGACTTCACTGGAAACCGGTGAATTTATGCGTCTCGGCGGAAATAAAACTATAAAAACCGATGTGCGTATTATTGCTGCAACCAATAGAGAACTTGAAAAAGAAATCGAGAATGGAAATTTTCGAGAGGATTTATACTATCGAATTTCCACAGTGCGAATTAAGATTCCGCCTTTGCGTGAAAGACGAGAAGATATTCCATTGCTCGCACAGTTTTTCCTTCAAAAAACAGCCGAAAGGTTCGGGAAAAATATTAAAGGTTTCTCTTCCACCGTAGTATCGGCTATACGGGATTATAATTGGCCCGGGAATGTTAGACAATTGAAAAATGCTATCGAAGAGATGGTATTATTCGCGCGGGGAAAAATTATAACACACGAATTACTCCCCGATTTCATCAAAACCGATGAGACATTATCGAAATCGAGAGCGCAGAAAGAATTTCCCGAACCTCAAACTTATGATGAGTTTAAAAAATTAAAGCAGGAACTCGGCAGCGATTTTGAAAAATGGGCAATCGAAAAACTTCTTCTGCGATATAATTATAATGTATCTAAAGCCGCTCAGGAATTCGGTATTCACAGAACGAGACTTCACCAGCTTATGACTAAATATGGTTTGCGGAAAAAATAACCACTGAAATAATCGATGATTTTTCCATAGGCAAGCAGCCCGTTTCTAATACACAATTTTATTCATCGATTAAAAATCAATTAGTTTTCCATAAATATAAAATATTCCGTCCTGCACTATCGCCATCGCGGCGGTATGAGTGAAGCCAATTCTCAGAATAAGTGGACAGCGGAAATTTTGCGATTTTTGAAATTCCCATATTTTTCAATTGTCTTTCGATTTCACCTGCAAGGTCGAAAAATATTTTACCATCCCCGGCAAATGCGTTGCTTGGAAATTTTTCGAGGAATTCTTCACCGACCTCATAGTCATCGACACCGATTGTCGGACCGATATATGCAAAAATATTTTCTCGTGAAATACCGATATCGAGAAAGATTTTCACACTTTTTGGGACTATTTTCTTTTCGGTTCCGCGCCAGCCCGAATGAATAAGGCAAATCGCCGAACCATCGATGTCGAATAGAGCAACGGGAGCACAATCCGCAACGGAAATCGAAAGTGCAATATCGGGAACGGTTGTGATTAGACCATCGCCATCGAGACCATTTATCTGCGCGATTTGTTCCAAATTTTCGATATTATAAATCTTATCGCTGTGAACCTGATTCAATCGAACTATCCTTGCTGGCAGATAGTTTTCATCGACACAAGTGAAATACGATTGCAGCATATCCACAGATGGCGAGGATTTCACATCTATCGCAAATTCGATATTTTTAATTTCACTAAATATTTTAAATTTATATAACATAATCTTCAATTATTTCGCCATTCTTCAAAATCGGCACGGTGTCGGCGGAATCGATTTGGCTTGCACACTCGATATCGTCCCACAATCCAAGCTCGTTTCCAAGATATCTTGCGTGAACAGATTCCCGAAACATTTTATCGACATTATAACCGAAATATCTGAAAATAATATGAGCTAATGTCGTCGAATCGTCGGTATCGATATTTTCGATTTGGGATGAAATTTTATCTATTAGAATTCCTGCGCAATATGTATCCTCGAGCGAAACAAATCTCTCCAATCCCGAGCATGCAATCAGAATTTTTTTAGGATTTTTGGAAATGATTCTTTTCGCTGCCGCACCGATATTCCGCAAACTCGCGAGAAATACTTCTTTTGCAACTCGCTGAACTTTTTTTAACATCACGCTACCATTTGTCGATGCATAAATTAGAATTTTTCCTCCGACCGATTCCGCCGTATACTCCGACGGTGAATTTCCGAGATGAAAACCATCGATTTTTTTGCCATCGCGCTCACCGCAGAGAACCGCAGTATCGTATTTTTCGGCGAGTGCAAATGCTTCATCGATTGTCGATACGGGAATAATTTTACTCGCACCCGCATCGATTGCATATAGCAATGTAGTCGTAGCCCGCAGAACATCGATTACAACAGCGGCATCGAAATCGTTATCGGGAATATTGTTCACCGATAATGGTGCGAGCGTAGTTCTGATAATCATTTAATTTTCCATATAAATTTAATTATCTATTCACTCGAACCGAGCCGTGTTTCCAGAATGGCGGTTTGACCACGACAGCGGGAATTTTCACATTTCTAACCTGAATATCGAATGTATTTCCCGATTTGGATATTTCGGGTGGCACATACGCCAGACCGATTCCTTTCTCGAGCATCGGCGAAAAAGTCCCGCTGGTAACAAAACCGACCTCGATACCATCCTTAAAAACCTTGTATTCGTGGCGAGGAAAGCCACGTTCCTGAAGTTCGAAACATACGAGTTTTCGCTTAAGACCATTTGCCTTAGCATCGATAATCGTTTCGCGACCGATAAAATCGCCCTTCGCAAGTTTAACTATCCAGCCCAAACCAGCTTCATAAGGATTAAATTTTTCATCCATATCGTTGCCGTAAAGTGCATATTTCATTTCGAGTCGAAGTGTGTCTCGTGCTCCAAGTCCGCATGGTTTAATATTATTCTGCTGACCAGCTTCCATAATTATATCCCATACTTTTTCTGCAACCGATGTCGGCATATATAATTCGAAACCATCCTCACCTGTGTATCCTGTTCGTGAAACGAGCATTTTTTCACCGGAGACCTCGATGTCGGCGTGATGATAATATTTCATTTGCTCGAGGTCATAATTTACAAGTTTTTGCAAAACATTTTGAGCGCGTGGTCCCTGAATTGCGAGCAATGCAATATCGTCGGAAACATTGGAAAATCCCACACCATCGGCAGGTAAATGTGATTTTAGCCACTCGAAATCCTTATCGAGATTCGAGGCATTGACAACGAGCATATATTTATCGGGCATGCGATATACCAGCAAATCATCTACAATTCCGCCATTGTCATAAAGCATAGATGAATATTGCACCTGCCCAATAGATAGAGTAGAAGCATCGTTTGTCGTCATTCGTTGAATGAAATCGAGTGCACCCGGACCATCGACATAGAACTCGCCCATATGCGAAACATCGAATATTCCGACACTCGTTCGCACAGCCTTGTGTTCGGGAACTATACCCTCGTATAACATCGGCATTAAGAAACCTGCGAATGGCACAAGTTTAGCGTGCAAAAGTATATGTTTAGAGTAAAATGGGGTATTTTTTACATCGGACATAATAAACCTCCAATAAAAGTTTAAATTTCTTCCAAAATAATAAATCGAATTCGATGTGCAATAGTTTTTATCTTTAAAAAAGATTTTTGCAGGTATCGATAGTTTTACTTTGATTCATTAAGTCATATTTCCAAGAAACTCTATTTTTTTATGAAAGTTTTCAGCTTTTTTGCGAGAACATCGGCATTGTCCGCAAGATATCGAAGTCCTCTTGTGAAATCGTCGGGCGATGTCGATAGCCATGTTTCGTAAGTTAAATCGATATCTCCATATTGCGTGTCATATTGGGTTTTGAGAAGACCTGTTCGCTGATTAAATTCGAGACATTCTTTATATATTTCGGGCGGGAAATCGCAATTTTTCTTCCCGTCGATAATCGTAATTCTCGCTATGACAAAATCGTTATTTCCACCATCTAATCTTACGAATATCGTTTTGCTGTCGGATTCTTTCGATTCGCCGACCTCGATTGCACAAAGTTCTTTCTTATCATCGGCGATATATGGAATGCTTGTGGCATCCAAAAGTTTTTTAAGCACATCGAAATTCTGTGCAAAAACCGGCATAATCCCGATAGTGAAAATAATAATTAAAAGCGGTGTGAACTTTTTCATAAATTCTCCTTTAAAATATCTTTTCATTTATTATAATTATTATGAAAAAAAAAGAATAAGTCAAGGTGCGTATTCGATGTTGCAAAAAATCCTTTTAATTTTAACATTTGTATGGTGGACAGGGACGATGTTCTTGCTATGGAAAGAAAGTCGAGCCACAGAACCAACTCATATTCCCGATGTCAATATAGTTACAATCGGTAAAATGCAAAAGCAAAATTGGTATTCAGTTTATTGGCGTGGAGAAAAAATCGGATACAGTTCCAAATCGGTTCAAAAAATCGGCAGCAAATCGATGATTACCGATGTTTCGTATATGCGGCTTCCTGTCGGTGGAATCGTTCAGGAAATTTATGCTCAGTCTATCACAACTGTGGATTCGACCTATGCCGTTCAAACCTTTTCATTCGACCTGCAAAGCGGAGCATACAATGCCACTGCTGAAGGGAATATCGAGAACGGTTTGCTTTCGGTTTTTTTAAACACTCCGCAAAGTGTGGATACAATAAAAATTCATATAGATGGAAAAATTTATACGCCATCGATGATACCCGAGATGTTCATTTCGGCGCAGAAACACAAAAAATTATTGACGAAAATACCGACATTCGACCCGTTCACTGTTTCGAGAACGCCTTATGAAATAACCGATATACAGCGGAGAATAAAAAATATCGCCGATAAAAAACAGGATGTTTGGGTTCTTCAAGTGGCATCGCAGGGATTCAATAGTGAAATGTGGATTTCCGACGATGGCGATTTACTTTTTGAAAAAACCGCTAATAGCTTTACACAATTTAAGGAAAGTCAAGATGAAGCACTGAAATTCGACCTTTCGCATTCGGGCGAATACGACCTGCTAACAGGTTTCGCTATCCCTGCGAGATGGCTGCCATCGGTGTCTTCGAGAAAATCCAAATTCGCAAAATATATATTGACAGGTTTCCCCGATGAATTACTCGAACTTAATGATTTCAATCAAAAATTTTCGAACGATACGCTAATTATTTGTTCTAACGGTTTCGATACAATCGACAATCCTATCGCCGAGGATACCGCCGAGGTCCCATTCATCCAATGCCACGACAGGCGAATTGTGAAAGCTGTGCACAAAATAATTAAAAATTCGACCGATACACTAAATATGCTGGTCGAGATAAACGATTATCTTTTCAAAAATATCGAGAAACAATATCAAACATCGATTCCATCGGCTTTGGATGTTCTCGCTCATATGAAAGGCGATTGCAACGAGCATTCGACACTTTTCGCCGCATTAGCTCGTTCGCTTGGAATACCGACAAGAATAAATGTCGGATTGGTATATCGTGAGGATGGCTATTTTTTCTATCATGCTTGGGTTCAGTCATACACTAATAGCAAATGGCATTCATTCGACCCGACTTTCGGGCAGTATCCAGTCGATGCCTCGCATATAAAGCTTTTATCGGGCAGTTTGGATAAACAAGTTCAACTTTTAAGAATTCACGATGCTAATATCCGAGTAATCGAGGCGGGTGAAAAATGCCATCGATGAAAAAAATAGCGCTTCTCGGTTCGACAGGTTCTATCGGCACACAAACACTCGATGTAATCGAAAATATCGGTGGTAAATTCGATGTCGTCGCACTCGCCGCCGGACATAATTTAGAATTTTTAAGACGACAAATTAGAAAATTTCATCCGAAATATGTCTGCATATCCGATGAACACAATGCCAATATTTTACGCACCGAATTCTCCGATACTGAAATATTTTTCGGGGACAATGGTCTCGTCGAACTCGCTTGCCTCGATGATGTCGATATTGTGGTAAATGCGATAGTCGGTGCGAAAGGGCTGATACCATCATACCGGGCAATAGATTGCGGCAAAAGACTTTGCACAGCGAATAAAGAATCTCTCGTGATGGCAGGAGAAATTTTGACCGAACGAGCCAAAGAAACGGGGGCTGTTATTTTCCCAATCGACAGCGAACATTCGGCGCTTTTTCAATCGATGCTTTCGGGCAAACACAGCGAAATTAAAAGATTGATACTTACGGCATCGGGAGGACCATTCTGGAATAAGGATGTAGATTTCGATAAAATAATCCCTGTCGATGCTCTCGCTCACCCGAATTGGTCTATGGGACAGAAAATTTCTATCGATTCTGCAACGATGATGAATAAAGCTCTCGAAATCATCGAGGCTCGGTGGCTGTTCGATATTCCATTAGAGAAAATCGATGTTCTAATTCATCCACAAAGTATTGTGCATTCGATTGTCGAATTCGTCGATGGCTCACAGATTGCTCAGCTATCACTGCCAGATATGCGTCTGCCGATTCAGTATGCGTTGACATATCCCGAAAGGTTCGAATCGCCGATGAAACCGCTCGACCTCGCAGAAATCGGAAATTTGGAATTTTGCACTCCGAATAAAGATAAATTCCCGGCTATCGATTTAGCATACCGTGTGCTTACAGATGGTGGAAATTCACCAATTATATTGAATACTGTGAACGAACTTGCGGTAGAATCGTTTTTGATGGGCGAAATTAAATTCTCGCAAATCGTTCGGTTTGTGATACAAGCATTAGATGAAATCCCGAAATCATCGGTAAGTTCGCTCGACGACATACTTTCTGCCGACCGAGTAGCATCGGAATGGTTCGAAAAAAGAATACGGAACAGATAGGGAATAATAATTTCAGGATATCTCTTTATCAATTTTTTGTCAATTAAATCCCTATTCTTTTCCCATCAACTTCCGCACCTGTTCTGCATCATTGTCTATTTGTGCTTTCAATGCCTCGACCGTGCGGAAATATCTGTCCTCACGGATGAACTTTATCAATTCGACCCCTATATGCTTGCCGTAAAGCGGTTTGCCATCGTAGTCGAAAATGTGCGTCTCGAACATTTTTTGCGGAAGATTGAATGTCGGTGCTCTGCCGATATATACCATAGAATTATATGGCTTTCCCCAATTTGCAGGGTAAGATTTTGCAGCATATACACCATCTGGCGGAATAAGCTTATACGATTGCAGCGATAAATTCGCTGTCGGGTAACCGATTTGTCTGCCGAGACCTCTTCCAGCAATCACTTTCCCGACAACGAGATATAGATGACCTAAAAATTCGTTTGCTCGCTCGATTTGCCCCTGTGAGATTAGATTGCGAATAAAATTACTTTTAACATCGGTTTCATTATGTTTCACAGGTTTCATAACGATTGTCTCGAAACCGAGTTTTTCGCCGAGTTCCGATAGTGCTTGCGGATTGCCCTCACGATTCTTACCGAAATGATGGTCGTAACCTACAATCACGACTTTGGCACCGAGCGATTTCACTATATATTGCTCGATAAAATCCCGATACGATGTGTTCGCTAACTTCTCATCGAATCGAATATGAACTATCATAGGTAAATCGAATTTTCGCAGAAGCAGTTCTCGTTCATACACGGTCGATAGCAGATAGAAATTTTCACCGAATAATATTCGTGGGTGCGGGTCGAATGTGAGCAAAATCGGTATGAGATTTTTTACTTTCGCTATTTCGATTAATTTTTCGAGAATTTTAGAATGCCCGATATGAATGCCATCGAAATTGCCCATCGCAAGTGCCGTGTTTGTCAGAAATTCATCGACAGGTTCATCGAGCCAGAATGTTTTTATTTGTGATTTTTTTATTATCATATTTTCGCAATCCACAATCGAAACAATATAATTTATAT
>JAGGZE010000103.1 GCA_021162205.1 bacterium | reverse complement strand
TGTTTTTATTGTGCAACTTTTCTGACAACCAAGTTGTCATTCATTGTTGCACCAACTCAATCGAAATTTCTCGGCGACAATGAATTGCTGATTCCATCAGCAAGAAAAGTCGCCACTGAGAAGAGCCGAAGGGCTCTTGCAACGCACGCGTTATCAAAATATGAGTGTTGCCAAATGCTTTGGGGTTTTTTACATTTTGAGCTTCGATTGACATTTGGATTTTGGATTTAATATATTTATATTATAGATATGAAAAAGGTCGATGAAACAGACTCATTGCTTAACAATGAGGATATATCATTGCTGAAATTATGCAATCTGTGTCCTCGAAAATGCGGCGCAAATCGTTTTGAGCGGAGCGGAATATGCGGTGCGAATGCCACTATCGAAATTGCCAGCGCAAATATTCATTTCGGTGAGGAACCGCCCATTTCGGGATTTAGCGGTTCGGGAACGATATTTTTCTCTCATTGCAATCTCGAATGTGTCTATTGTCAGAACTATCCAATCAGCCAGATGGGTATCGGCAGAAAATATACTATTAGGAAACTTGCAGATACTATGCTCGATTTACAGCAGAAAGGCGTTCATAATATAAATCTTGTCACACCATCACATTATGTGGTGCAAATAAGGAGAGCGATAATCGAAGCGAAGAATTCGGATTTAACAATCCCGATTGTATATAACACAAGCGGTTACGATAGCATAGATGCATTGGAACTTTTAGATGGTTTGGTAGATATATTTATGCCCGATTTACGATATTTCGACAGCGAACCTGCAAAAAAATATTCTAATGCGAAAGATTATCCTGAAATTTCGCGAATGGCAGTGAAAAAAATGCATAAAATGGTCGGCAACCTTAAATTCGATAAAGATAACATAGCTAAAAGTGGAATTATTATAAGACTTCTAATTCTTCCAGGAAATATATCGGGTGTGGACAAAACTCTTCGCTGGATTGCGAAAACTCTCGGCACAAACACATATATCAGTCTAATGAGTCAATATTTTCCAGCCAATAAAGCGATTCGGATACCACCATTGAATAGAAAAATTACAAAAATCGAATATGAAAAAATCCTCGATGAATTAAATAAATTGGGATTTGAAAAAGGATTTATCCAGCCGATTTAAATTTTTACCTTGATACTTAATTTGAACTAATTAAATTTTATCATTATTAAATGAATCATTTTTCCTCAAATAATAGATATGGCAAATAAAAATTTTAAAAATCGAATGTATGAAGTAATTTTCGAGTCCGATACATTCGCAGGAAAATTGTTCGATATAATACTGTTGATTGTGATTTTATTCAGTGTTATAGCGGTTATGCTCGAAAGTGTATCGTCTATCGAGTTCCGATATGGCAGAATTCTGCGGATTTCAGAATGGATTTTCACAATTATTTTCACAATCGAATATCTTTTTCGGTTATGGTGTGTCGGCAAACCGATAAAGTATGCGTTCAGTTTTTTCGGTATCGTGGATTTTTTAAGTTTCATTCCAACATATATCAGCGTTTTCATTCCTGGAACGCATTTTCTGATGGTGATTCGGATTGTTCGATTGGTTCGGGTATTCAGAATTTTCAAGCTCTCTCGCTATCTTAAAGAGGGACGAATTATGCTCGATGCGCTCAAAGCCAGCGGTCCGAAACTTATCGTGTTTCTCGTCGTGATTCTAAGCGCTGTAACGGTAATCGGTTCGGCGATTTATTTAATCGAGGGCGCAGATAATGGTTTCACGAGCATTCCGCAAAGCATATATTGGGCTATAGTTACGATGACGACTGTCGGTTATGGCGATATTTCACCGAAAACTCCTGTGGGACAGTTTCTTGCGGCAATCGTTATGATTCTCGGCTATGCGATTATCGCTGTTCCGACAGGAGTTGTCTCGTTCGATATTATGAAAGCGGTGCAAAAAAAGGGTCAGGGGCGAATATGTCAGAATTGCGGTGCAGACAATAACGACACCGATGCAAAATTTTGCAAATACTGCGGGGAAAAACTGTAAAGTAGTGTCGAGTTTTAAGTGTTTAACATTAAGTTGCACCTGATTAATCAAAATAATTTTTCAACTAATTGAAAAGCATCGTGTAGGGGCGTATCGAATACGCCCTCATAAAAAGAACCGCATGCGAATGCCTGGGCGACAATGAATTTCACTCTTGTGAAAAAAAGTCGCCCTTAGAAAGAGCCGAAGGGCTCAAAAAGAACCGAAGGGCTCAAAATTCTTACATATAATCTTTAATTTCTGATTTTATTTGACATTTTGATTTTCTATTTAATATTTATCCCATATTGAAAGCTAATCTTTTGGAGGATTTTATATGGCATTTATCAATCTTGCTCCAATCCTAAAAAATTTGCAGGTTCTAATTCTCGATGTCGATGGTGTTCTTACATCCGGCGGAATCATTTATAGTTCTACTGGTAATGAGGAAAAGCGGTTCGATGTCAAAGATGGTCTCGGTCTCGTGATGCTCGATGGAATTGGAGTTCACACTGCGATAATAACAGGCAGAAGTTCGGATATTGTCGAAAGGCGGGCGAAAGAACTGCGAATCGATTTCATTATGCAGGGCTATCCGATAAAACTCCCTGCTTATGAAAAATTGAAACGGGAATTGAAAATTCCCGATTCGGCATTCGGTTTCATCGGCGACGATTTAATCGATGTCGATGTTATGCGGCAAGTGGGCTTTTCAGCTGCTCCCAACGATGCTCATTCAGCGGTGAAACAACTCGCGCATTATGTATGCCGAAATAAAGCTGGCGCAGGTGCGTTGCGTGAGGTTGTCGATTTGATTATCGCATTTCGCAAATTCGAATTTGGAGCTATCAATTATATTCCACCGCAAATTCTCGAACATTGGCAAGATGTCGTCTGGAAAAAGCAGAAGGAAAATCCTAAAATTCAGGGGTAATAATGCATTTCTGTATGCTGATTCCGACATATCGAGGTGCGAAAACTTTACCGATACTATTCGAGAAATTGATTAAAATCGTTCCGAGCGAGGATATTTTAGTTATCGATGATGGTTCGACAGATGACACAGTCGAAATTTGCAGGCAAAATAATATCGAATTCATTTCGCATCGGAAAAATCGCGGTAAAGGTTTCGCATTGAAAACAGGATTTAATTGGGCAATCGAGAACGATTACGATGCGGTTATCACAATCGATGCCGACTTGCAGCATCCACCGGAATCGATTCCCGATTTTATAGCGGCAATCGAAAATGGTGCAGACCTCGTAGTCGGGAATCGAATGCGAGATGTCGCTACTATGCCACTCGAAAGGAAATTTAGTAATTTTTTATCGTCGTTTTTCGTTTCACTTCTTGCAGGCAAGAAAATTCTCGATAGTCAATGCGGTTTTCGCGCTATTCGAAAATGGGTGATTCAAAAATCGCATTTACATTTCAATCGATATCAAATGGAGAGCGAACTTTTAATCGAATCGGTAAGAATGGATGCTAATCTCGAATTTATTCCCATACCGACCATCTATAACGACAATGAGAGCCATTTCGACCAAATAATCGATACAGCAAGATTTATTTCATTCATTTTATTTTATTATCCCACTCGACTCACCAATTAAAAATTTTTCTAATTTCTCTTGCAATATTTTAAGAATTAAATTTTATAGAATAAAGGGTTAAAAATTTTAATTAGTGAGGTGATTCAAATGGCAAAGACCCTCGGTGAACGAGTAAGACAATTAAGGATGGCTCATTCATATTCTCAAAGAGAACTTGCGAAATTGGTGGGTAAATCCGCTGGACTGATTTCATTTATCGAACGAGATAGAAATCTTCCCAGCTATCAAATTGTCAGGAAATTGGCACTCGTTTTTGAAACCACTACCGATTATCTTATCAATGGCGATAATCCTAACAACCCGATGGAAGATGAATTCATCGATAAACTTCGCTATGAAATATCCGAAAGAATGGAAATGTTTCAACAAACAGAAATCGAGAAAACCGAACTATCTAAAAGAATTTCAAAATTATCTAAATCCGACCGCTATGTCCTGATTCACATTCTCGATAAATTGGAACAAAGCAAAAATACCTAATCCTGATTTGCGAAATATTTCAATATAACAAAAAACCCCCGTTATTTTTTCAGCGGGGGTTTTTGACATTTCAATCGGTGAAATTTATCATTTTTTCGCAGGGATTCTTCTTGCCAATGCAGGTTCTTCGAACAATGATAAGGAATCCGGTGCGGATGCAAATTCTGCAACACCAGCGGTAACATTTATGCCTGTTACAATCCAGTATTGACCATCGGTCAAAGTTTTTGGCCCATAGGTTCTCTGTGTGGTTTCGTTCAGAGTTACCACCAAATTCGATGGAGCATCTCCGCCACCGTGGTCGGAAAAATAATGAATCACTACCGTGTAAAGTCCATCGTAAGGCGATGGCAGAACCATAGTTTCGGGACCATATCCCGAGGTATTATCGACATCTAATATTGGATTATCGAGTGTCGATAAAGTATCTCCCCATTCGGGAGTTTTATTACCATAAAAACAATCACCATTGGACCAAACTGTTGAATTGGGTGAAACAAAATGTAAATCGACATCGGAATTGTCTATCTGCCAGCTTAAAACTGCTCGGATAGCTATTTCATCGGTCATACAGAATATATCTATTATATCCGATGCACCTAAAATATTTGCGATATCGAGTTGAGCCGATGGGTCAAAATTCCCGATAACAAGAATTCTGATTGTATTGCCACCACGAACGAGGTCGATAGTATAAGAATAATCCGCTCCCGCTTCCGCTTCCGATATGGGATATAGATTCCCGTTTTGATATACGACGAGCATTGCACCAAGAGCCCCACCAGTGCCGGGTGTATATGTTAAACTAACATAAGTATCGGTTCCAGTTACAGTAGAAACATCGATTACATAAGTTCCGGGTGGGAGATTGAGCGAACCATAAGTTGTATCGATATCCATACCGATAGATTGTTCGAGGTCTCTTGTCCAGTATCTGTTGCCGGCAAGGTCTTTTATGACTATTTGAAATCCATAAGCGCCGGTGCACATAACACCATAATGCTGCTGGCTTACTGAAATAGTTTGCGTAAAGTCGATAGAAAAAGTATCCGATGCGTTCCATGGACCTGAATTCATACAGGAACCGCCATCGGCGTGAAGTGAAATCGTCGTATCGGATTGTGTCAAAGATTTTGCACTCGAACCCGTATAATCGGGAATCACGCCCGAAATATTAATCACTCTCGTGTCCACAGTGTCACCAGAATAAATGCTATCGCCGGAACCTATAGTCATCGAATAGATTTGAACTGTATCAGTCGAAGTCATAGTATCGATAAATGAATTATCGATATCTGGTTCATAATAGAACGATTGAGGTTCTTCAGTGTTATTGTCTCCATCATCTGAATCTTTGCTGCATCCCCCTAAAAGCAACAAAAGCACCAGTATCGGCACTATAGACAGTAAAAATTTTTTCATCGAATACCCCCTTGTTTGGTTTAATAATGCTTCAATAAATAAACCATCCAAAAAATTAGTCAAGTTTTGTTTTTATATTTATCGTGCATTTCGACTTCACCAACAGGCGCAAAACCCGCTCCTACGGAATGAGAATGTAAGAACGTTCAATTGGACACCCCCACCAGCTTCGGAGTGGATACAATGCAGGTAAAGAATCCAATTTATCGAAAATAAGAAAAAAAACTTGTGCTTTTTTAAAAAATATTTAATTTCAATTCGATATGAAAACAATCGGAATTATAATTTCTGGCATAGGTTATAGCGATGGCACATCGGTATGGGATATTTCCTACTTATTGAGGGAAATAGAACGGTTAAGCATCAAACCCATTCCACTTGTCCCGCGGGAAAGTGTGGAAAGAAGAATTCCAGGTTCACGCAGAAAAAACACTCCTGTCCGTAATTTTATAGATGAAACAAAACTTATGGTTCGTGGCGATGTTTTTTACATCGATGAATTCGACCACAAGGAATTGAATGGACTTATTATCCCCGGTGGAAAAGGACCAATAAAAGTTCTATCCTCAATGGTTCGCGATGGCACCGAAGCATTAGTTCTACCAGAAATCAGGGATTATGTCGCCGGAATATATGCTCGTGAAAAACCGCTCGGTGGAATCGGATATGGAGCAGCAATCATCGCATTTATACTAAAAGCAAGCATCAATTCGATAATAACAATCGGCAACGATGCTCAAATGACAGAATTACTCAAACGAGTCGGTAGCGATGTTGTCAAGGTTCAACCCGATGAGGTTATATTCGACGAGGAAAATAGAATTTTTTCCACCGCAGGAACGAGTCCCCAAACAAGTTTATATCGGGCATCGTTGGGAATCGAAATGTTGGTTAAAGAAATGATGGATTTCAAAAATACTTCTAAATAATTGGAGGAACAAAAATGAGAGAAGTCGATGTCGAAAAAATTACCGAAGCTGTGGCTAAACTCTCTATAGATGCCAACTATTACATACCGCAGGATGTTCGCAGCAAAATTATCGAAATGCGCAACCAGGAAGAGTCTCCAGTGGCAAAAGCTATTCTGGACCAAATCCTTAAAAATCAGGATATCGCCAGCGATGAAAAGATGCCGATATGCCAGGATACAGGTTTCGCTGTTGTATATGTGGAATACGGTCAGGAAGTAAGATTTGTCGGCGGAAATATTAAGGAAGCTATCTCAAAAGGTGTGGCTAAGGGATACACCGATGGTTATCTTCGCAAATCTATTCTTTTGGACCCGCTCAAACGCACACCGAATAGCGGCGACAATACTCCGCCTGTTATTTGGTTCGACATCGTTCCCGGTGATAAAGTTAAAATTACAATCGCACCCAAAGGCGGCGGCAGCGAAAATATGAGCCGAACAAAAATGATGAAACCATCCGATGGTGTCGAAGGATTTAAAAAATTTGTAATCGATTCGGTAGTCGAGGCAGGCGGAAACCCCTGTCCGCCTGGAGTTATCGGAGTCGGTGTCGGCGGAACTTTCGATAAATGTGCATGGCTTGCCAAAAAAGCTTTACTTCGAGATATCGGCGAAAGAAATTCCGACCCATTCTATGCCGAACTCGAATTGGAAATTTTAGATAAAATCAATAAAAGCGGTGTCGGTCCTATGGGACTCGGCGGAAACACTACCGCACTCGAGGTATTCATCGAACAATATCCACTTCATATCGCAACATTCCCTGCGGCGGTCAATATTAATTGCCACGCGGCACGGCATAAGAAAATTGTTATCTAAATTGCGGATTGCAAACAAATCATGATGTCGTATGGAAAATTCGGGGCTTACCATTTATCGAAAAAGATAATTGGATAATTCGAAACATTATTAAATATAAAATGGAAAATAAGATTTACATCGGGGATAGTTATAAAATATTGAAAAAATTACCCGATAATTTTTTTCAGTTGATGGTAACCTCGCCACCATATTGGAATGTCCGCAATTATGAACATAAGAACCAAATCGGCTATTATGATACACTCGATGAATATTTGGCGAAACTGAAAAAAATATGGCGTGAAGTTGCGAGAACACTTCTTCCAGATGGTAAAATTGCTCTCGATATCGCTAACATATATTATAATGAACCTGACGAAAAACGAAAAACAACCGCAAATTTATCTATGTTACTTTGGCAGCAATTGAATGAAATAAAAAGTCTTCATTTTATGGGAACGATATATTGGCAGAAAACGACTTCGAGAAATGGCTCGGTATTGTTCGGTAGTTATCCATACCCGACTAATTTTATGATTTCTAATGCCGTCGAACCGCTCCATATATTCAGGAAAAAGGGCAGTAGAAAAGTTTCAAAAGAGATAAAGGAAAAATCGAAAGTTACACTCGAAGAATTCAGACAGTTTAGGAATGCGATTTGGAATGATATAAATGGTGTAGAAGATAAACATTGTGCCGCTTTTCCTGTTAAATTGCCATCGAGACTTATCAAAATGTTTTCCTATTGGGACGATTGGGTTCTCGACCCATTTTTGGGAAGCGGTTCGACAATGAAAGCGGCGATGGAACTTAATAGAAACTGTGTTGGAATAGAATTAAATCCCGATTTTTTGGAAATAATTAAAGGCAAAGTAAAATTTGAGCAGAACGATATTTTCCTCGATAATAAATTTGAACTTTTTAATCGAACGCAACCATCGACATAATTATCTTGAACCGTAATGCTTTGAATCTAAAATAAATACCAAGTTTCTTCCAACATTCCTAAAAAACTGCTTTAAAATTATTTAGATAGTGATTAAATTTAATTATTATTCAAAAATTCAGAAATTTATGAAATAAATGCAAAAGTTTAGCAAACATAGTTGGCTTCAATATTATATGATGTCGGTCGGAGTTCTGGCGTTTTTCAGTCTGATTGTCCGTCCAGGACTCGAATTTGGCGATAGTTGGAATCGCATTTGGGTTATACTCGACATAATCATAATCGCATCGTTCATATTAAATATATTGCTTCGATTTATCTGGGCGATAAAAAAGAAAGAATTTATTCGGAAAAATTCATTCGAATTCGCTATTCTATTTATTTTCATAGCACAATTCTTGATAACATTATTATTTATGAATCGCCCCGAAATTCGTGCGGTCATTCATCAACTCGGAATAGTTTCGATTACAAAAATCTATATCGTTCTTGCGCAGATTTTCATCCTAATCGAATTTTTAGCTCAACTCGGCAAAATCAATTCAAAAATCGCGACTTTACCACTTCCACCATCGCTTCTGTTTATGGGAAGTTTTATACTTGTGATACTCACAGGGACAATTCTTTTGCTACTTCCCGGAGCAACAAAAAGTGGCATTAGTTTTATAAATGCACTTTTCACCGCGACATCGGCGACCTGCGTAACAGGACTTATTGTTGTTCCCACAGGAACTTTTTTTACAAAATATGGACATACCGTAATTCTATTTCTTATTCAAATCGGCGGACTGGGATTGATGACATTCGCCACATTTTCCGCATTGATTCTGCGAGGTGAACTCGGTATTAAAGAACGAGTTATGCTCGGCGATGTTTTAAATCTGCGTGTGATGAACAAAATTAAATCTTTACTCGGTGCCATTATCGGTTTCACATTCACGCTGGAATTTATCGGAACTATCGCTTTTTATTTCGCCACAGACAGATATAGCAACTTGCAGGATGGGAAATTATA
Organism: bacterium; assembly: GCA_021162205.1. Lineage (GTDB taxonomy): Bacteria > UBP14 > UBA6098 > B30-G16 > B30-G16 > JAGGZE01. The sequence continues at coordinate 966 of JAGGZE010000103.1, read as the reverse complement.
TTTCTCTATTTTTCACTCGGTAAGTGCATTCTGTAATGCGGGATTTTCACTATGGGATAAAAATTTGCTGCCATTCGTGAACAATGCTTTGGGTTCGATTACAGTTATGCTATTGATAGTTCTCGGTGGTATCGGTTTTATTGTGCTTGCGGACTGGTGGGCATATTTCAAAGAACCATTGAAATTGAAAAGACTTGCACGACCGCATTTGAGTCTTCATTCGAAATTCGTGATGACTATTACTGCATCACTAATCATTGTGGGAGCATTGTTATTTTTTATTCTCGAACGCAATGGACAATTAGCATCGTTAAGCACGGGATATAAATGGCTCGCATCGTTTTTTCAGGCGATAACACCGAGAACAGCGGGATTCAATACACTCGATACGAATGCACTCGCACCAGCTACCCTTTTTATGCTGATAATTCTTATGTTCATCGGAGCATCGCCGGGTTCGACAGGGGGCGGTATCAAAACAACGACTTTCGGTGTTCTGGGACTTACGATATTCTCCCGTCTCAAAGGCAATAGTAATATGAAATTATTCGGCAGAAACATTCCATCTATAATCGCTCAAAGAGCTGGAATGGTGTTATTTTTAGCGATAATTATCGTATCTTCGGGACTTTTCTTTCTTCTAATATTCGAGCAGGGAAAAACTTTATTACAACTGTTGTTCGAGGAAATATCCGCATTTGGAACTGTGGGACTTTCGACAGGGATAACATCGTCGCTATCGGTCGGCGGGAAACTTATAATTATTGTAACAATGTTTCTCGGCAGAATCGGACCGCTGACATTTTTAACATCGATTATTTTCCGAAAGCGTAAGGATAGAATAAAATATTTAGATGAAAATATTATGATAGGATAAAAAAATTTGCAAAAATGGTTAAAAGTAATTATATTTGAATTAATAAAAAATATTACAAATAAGTTAAAAAATGAGCGAAGAATTGTTAC
>JAGGZE010000001.1 GCA_021162205.1 bacterium | reverse complement strand
GATGTGGTCACCGAATGTAACCGAAGTATTATTGACGAAGGAAAATTCTCCGCCACCAGAAATAATCTGCTTATTCCAAGTGAAAATCAATTGAGCATCCGCACCGATTTTGTTCCCAGTAGATGCTTCCTGCTCGTTCTCCTGTGTGTTCACATTGAAAATTCTACTCGTCCAGTTGTTCCATATATTATATAGTTTTCCATTGAAAAATAGATGCTTTGCCGGAGTATCGCCTCTATAAATCAATGCCCCAAAAGCCTTAGAAGACCACACTCTATCGTTTTCTCTTCCAACCGCTGTCAGTAGCGCCTGCTCGGGACTCCGCCACTCGAAAAAACTCCCTCTATCCTCGTAAGCGAGATTGAGAAAACCTGTAATCGAACGATTATCCGAAATATCGTGATGAAATTTCATAAACGATTTCCCTCTGAAAAAGTCGTCATCCTGACGATAACCATCGGACTGATTGATATCGGCAGTGGCAAGATACGATGTTTTCCCGATTTTTTTAGCCCAAAGAAATCCTCCTCCTTTCAGTGTCAAAGTTCGATTAGTCCATACCCAATCGTCCAAATGCGGTTTATCATAAACACCGAATTTGGAAAATATTTTCAGTTGGACAGTTTTACCTGAACTATCGAAAATCTTCGATGGCTTCATCGTAACTATATTAACTACGCCACCGAGGGCACCGGAACCATAAAGTGCCGAGCCAGCACCTTTGACAACCTCGACCTGCGAAACGGCGTTTGTTGGAAGAGCATCCCATTTTATCTCGCCGGTATCTCCTGCGGTAACAGGAACGCCATCGATTAGCATCGCCACACGACTTCCACATCCCTGCGAATAACCCGAACTATTGCGAATCGAAATTTGATACTTATTCATAGTGACACCGGGGATATATTTTATCGCATCGTCCATACCAGCGGTAGTGCGCTCCGCGAGAACATCACCTTTGGCGACAGTAGTGGAAATCGGGGTTTCCAAAATATTCTGCTCGATTCGGGAGGCAGAGACCACGACGACATCTCCGACCATCGCTTGCGAATGCATAATGAAATTTATAACCTTATCTCCAGAAACGACAAAAGATGTGTCGATATCTTGGTATCCCAGTGCGGTGATTTTGAACCTATGCACTCCGGGGGGAACCTCGAGACTGTATTTCCCATCGATATCCGCTGCTGTGCCGATTTGTTCTGATGGTAAATATATATGCGCAGCGGGAATAGGACCACCATTTTTCTCGGATATAGTGCCAGATATAGTATAGGCAGAAACAAGCGCCGCAAAAATTCCTATAATAAATAAAGGGAATAATCTTTTCATACTCATAATCTCCTGAATATTTTAGTTAATTTCTTCTCCTAAATTCATAACTTATTGAATAATATTTATTTTTATCAACATCGATTTTTTACCTCAAAATCCATTTCAGAACAAAATAGGGTTCTTTTTCCCACGACTAAAGTCGTGGGTTGCATTGTTTCCCTAACCCTTCGGGAAAGCCCCTCATCCGTCTTGCGACTTCGTCGCAATCCACCTTCGCCCAAAGGGAGAAGCACCCTTCGGGTGTTTTCATCTTCCCTTTCTCCCTCGGGAGAAAGAGACCGAGAGATAGAGGGGATAGTTGTCGCCGTAGTAAAGGGTGTTCATGGGGAATCCTCATTGTTTTTTTCTTTATTGTCAACTTCTATACTAGATTGCACCTCAATAAATAGAGGTATTTCAATAGATTTTTCCAGATTTTTTGCATGAATCCTAAAAGCGCATTCAATCTTATGAGGTTCTGCAAAGGGAAAAAGAGAGATAATGAAAGGTTCTTTGAATGCTTCATTTTCTATTCCATGTCTTATATTACCAATGCTGTTTGAAATAACAACCTTATCTTTTATCCTTTCTGTTTCAACATTTGGATAAGAGGACGGAAAACTGAAGTTTTTTAAAAACCTGAATCGGTCATGCTCTGGCTCTTCAGGTTTTTTATCAGCTACTAAAAAAGTGCCATCCATGGGAATTTCCATCTCAATCAACACATCCTCCAAATATTGATTTTCATTGTTTTTTAAGATAACCTGAATTTGAACTCCATGAACACCAAATACTTCCCAATAGTCATCTTCAGAATATGTTCTGCGGACATTTTCTAAATTTTCCCTTAATTCTAAATCCGTTTGTTGTTCATATGGCACATAACCAAAAGGATGTGTTAGTCTTTGTAAATTATATTGTTGTGCCCTTTTGTCTGCTTCCGTTTCCAGCCTTTTTCTTTCTCTCTTTTCTAAGATAGATTTAATTTTTTCCTCTGCAATTTGCGAGGGTAATTTATAGGGTTTTGGAGCAATCAATATCAGTTTCTCATCTCTATTTGTTCCCTTAAACCATGCTGTAATTTTTGATGTATCAAACGCTCTTTTCTTTTCTGAGTACATTCTTTCAATATCTTCTCGTGTAGCTAAATTCTGTTGGGTTCCCTTTCTTATCCATATTTCGCCCTTTTTTAATCCTGTGTGGTCTTTCTTCATGCAATATGGCTTGTCTTGATTCTTGGATTTTATAATAAAAACTGCAATGTCTCTACCTTCACATTCTAAAATTTCAAAAAGCAGATCAATACTGGGTTCTATATTATTAAATATTAATTGCTGATAGGTCGCAATATCAGGTGCATTGGTCGGATTAATACCCAATATATTATTTTTTCCTCCTCGATTTTCTTGGACTCCACATATTATAAATTTGTCATCGTTTGAGAAGGAATTTGCCATGGAAAGAACATCCTTAATCAGTTTATGATGCTTGTCAGAATGATATAGTTCCCTCTTAAAATCTAATGTTGTGGATTCATCATTATTGATGGCATTATCAATTATTCTTAATTTGTCGGATTCATCGAGTGGCATTTCTCCTCCTATTTCATTTTCTCACTAATTTCCTAATCCATCTACGAACAAAATAAAATAGTTCGAGATAAAAAAATCAATAAAAATTCTATCGGTCTAATTTAAAAAAAATCAATAAATTATGTTTTTCCCGTTCACTCTAAAATGGATGCCGTTCGCTCTTTTGGCTTTGCTGTGAGCTCTATTGTAAATTCCGTTATCTCTATCGTGAAAGCCGTTAACTCTATTGCAATTTTCGTTATCTCTATTGCGACAATTCCTTTCTCTATTTTGATAATTCCTTGCTCATTTATAAAAATTCCTTTCTCAATTACAAAATTTCTTTGCTCAATTGAGAACTTTTCTTTCTCAGAAATAATTTTCCCTTTCTCAGGAACAATAATTCCTTCCGCCCGGATGATAATTCTCTGTGCCCAAACGATAATTGTTCCTGATGCTTTTAGATAAGTTTTTATTATTTTTCTTTACACATACCTAATCGCATCGACGGGTTTCAATTTTGCGGCACGCCAGGCGGGATATATTGCCGACAGTATCGAAAGAACAGTAGAAAGAGATATAATCGCAAAAATATCCCAAAACCTGATTTGCATCGGCAGCGAACTTATGGAATATATCTCGGGTGGAAGTGAAATTATATGGTAAGTCTGTTGAATCCAGACTATCGTTCCTCCGATAATCGCTCCCAATGCTGTTCCGATTGCACCGACAATTATGCCCTGAATGAGAAATATTTTTACAACTGCGCTGTTCATCGCACCCATAGCTTTTAAAATACCGATATCGACAGTTTTCTCCATCACGACCATCATCAATGTGCTGATAATATTGAATGCAGCTACTGCGATAATTAAAGCGAGAACCAAAAACATTCCCCACTTTTCGAGTGTCATCCATGAGAATAAATTTTTGTTCGTTTCGCTCCAAGAAACGCAGTAATATGGGAAACCGATTGCATTTTCCAATTTTTTTGAAATACTTCTCGCCTTATAGAAATCGTCGGTTTTCACTTGAATTCCAGTGATATTATTTTTCATCCCGAAAAGTTTTTGCGCAATCGAAAGCGGGATATAGCACAAAATATCGTCGTAATCATACATTCCAGTCTCGAAAATTCCGCCGACCACAAATTTTTTCACAATCGGCTTGTGCGATGTAATCGAACTGGATGAATTCCGAAGAATAAAAAGCGATACGGTATCGTTTGGTTGGGCATTTATTTCGGCAGCGAGGTATCTTCCAAGAACGATTGTCGGCAGTCCAGTATCGGGAGTTTCGAGTTTAAATTCTCCCCAATAAACCTTATCCATAATTTCGCTCGAATGTTTTTCGTAAGTCGTGTCGATTCCTCGAATAAGCACACCATCGCTGCTTTTGGGACCTGCGATTGCACCCTTAGCCTGAATAAACGGCGATGCTCCCAAAACATTGGGAAAATCTTCGATTTTGGATATAAGTTCGTGCCAATCGCCTATGTTATCGGGTTTAAATGAGAAAACCGTTATATGGGCGGTCGTGTCGAGAATTCGCCCGCGGATTTCGCTTTCCATACCATTCATTATCGAAATTACTACGATAATAGCGGCGACACCGACAAAAATCCCACCGATTGAAAAAAGTGTAACAAGATTTATGAAACGATTTTTATGCTTTGATTTAAGATATCTGAATGCGATGTATGGTTCGAGTCTCACGGTGCTCCTTCCGATTCTAATGTGCTTGCTGCCATTCGCATTTTTCGAGTCTCGCCGTTTGTTGCAGAAATCCGTGTAGCGATTTTATCGAGGAAACTCGCTGTCCTACGAAGTTCATCCTTTTGAGCATCCCACAGTTTTTTCTCGGCGTCCGATGAAGATTGTGGAAATTCATCGATTTTTTTTAGAAGGTTATCACCAAGTTTCTTAAAATTTGAAGCTTTTGACTTAACACCTCGTTGTGAGTGTTTTCCTCGTAAAAAACTTAATGCTTCATTCAAAAGAGAAACTCGGTTGTTATGGTATTGCTCGCGCATTTTATCGATTTCTTCTCGAATATTTTGCTCCTGAAGTTTCCTCGAGGCGGATGTATCGATAACGGATAATGTGCTATCGCTTGGTTCTATGGTAGTTGTCGATTCAGAAGTTGTATTTGCGATATTGTCTGCTGTATCGGCTCTATTCGAAGAATTATCAGGGTAAGCGGATGGCTTATTCACAGGTTTCGATTTAGCATTATGACTATTAGTAGAATGCGGTTGAGTAGAAATCCATCCAGTCGGGGTGCTGGTATCTTGAACATTTTCATCGGACGACGGTTTAAATATAGACACGATAGTAATTGTCATAATGATTATAACGACCACAGGAATGCCGATACCGAAGACATAGGGTTTTGCTTTATCCCAGCTTGTTTTTTCCTTTTGAAAGCGTTCGAATGCCATTTTCCCTCCCGAAATATAAATCCTATTTCAAAATCGATATTTTGATGTTTTTACTAAATTTATTTCCATAAGTCTTAATCGTATATTTTCCCGATGGCAATCCCTGTGGGATTTTATAACTATGAGTCCCTGCATTTAACCAGCCGTTATAGATATTCGATACTAATTTTCCAGACATATCGAAAATATCGACCGAAATTTTGTCGGATTCGGGAAGCACTAATTGCACAGTAGCAGTAGGATTGGTCGGATTGGGATATACATTCATAATTAATTTATTGGGAACTTTTGTATCGGTGATAGAACTGATTGCTTCCATTGCGGCACCAAAATCGATAATTCCATATCCTGTCTCGGTATCCCATCCTGGAGTGTTTATATCCTGTGCGGTATTACGCAATATATTATACACACTGTCGGGGGAAATATCGGGTAGAACGGATTTAATGAGTGCGGCGAGTCCTGCGGTTTGCGGGCATGCCATCGATGTTCCAGCTTCACCCGCTAATGTGTGTTCGCCAGATATACCACCAGCAGAATCGGCTTCATAAACACTTTTTACCCATGTCGACCAGATAACTTCGGTATATGTTGTTTCCCATCCATCCGTTATTGCATCGCCACCGCCGGCGAGAACATCGAGTCCTGTGCCGTAATTCGAGAACGATGACCGTTGCAAATCGGAATTAAACGAACCGACCGCAAGAGTATAGTCCGACGATGCAGGCGATGATACACCATCGGTGCCATCGTTTCCACTGGCGGCGATAAGTGCAACTCCCTGTGAATAAGCATATTCGCAGGCATTAACGAGTGCGGTATCGACAGAGCCCATCATTCCGCCGAAACTCATACTCGCTACATCGGCGCCGATAATCGCAGCATACTCGATTCCTGAAATCAAATCCACTGAATTACCACTTCCGCCGGCATTCATAACTCGAACAGGAACGATTGAAACGATTCCACAGGCACCGGCGAAATCGAGGTCATTGTCGATAACGGCACCGGAGATACCTGCGCAGTGAGTTCCGTGAGATACTCCCATATCCCACATCGAACTTCCACTTCCGCACGATGGGTCGGGTTCGCCCCATCCATCGTCGCCATTATAGTGGATATCTGGATTCCAATCCTCCTGGGCAGGGTCGCCTGGTGAAAGTCCACCGACATTGCCACCGACAAAATCGTATCCGAAAAGGTCATCGACATAGCCATTATGGTCGTCGTCGATACCATTTAAGTCGTCGTAATCGTATAGTTCACCATCGAGGTCGATATCCTCTCCGGGATTAATCCAGATATTTTCTGAAAGGTCGGGATGGTCGACATCGACACCGCTGTCGATTATGCAAAGTAGGACATCACGGCTTCCGAGTGAATAATCCCAGCCAGTCTGAGCATTGGTGATGAAAAGTGTATATTGGTCGACTCCTTCATCGGGACCATAAATGCCATCGTCGATGAAATAAGGGTCGCTCGGTGTATGCGTGATATAATATAGATAATTAGGTTGAGCATATTCGACGAAACCGGTGTTTTCGAGAGATTTCACCATATCGATAACTTGTGTTCGGCATTTGTTATATTCGCTCCAAAATTTTTTATAATTATTTCCGCTGGCGAGTCTTTCGATTTCGCTGCTTGGAACAACCGATGGGAATTTCATCAGATAAATCGATAAAACCCGTGTTACCTTTGTGATTTTTGCATTGTTAGTAGTGGCGAATTTCTCGATAGTTTCCATCGAATTTTCATCGACCGGGCTGAAAAGAATTTCACCGATTCGCATATCGGGTTTTTTGCCGGTTGGAATTCCGACCATAGCAAATGATAAAATGGCAACTGCCATAAGAACAAAAATAACCTTATGCATAAAAACCTCCTGTTTCGATTTTTCTAATTATAATTATATTCTATAAAATTCGCAATTTAAATTTATACATAAAAAAAATAAATTGACATAAATTTATTTATTCTTTAAACTAATAAGATTTATATTTGGAGGAAGCATTTTGAGAATAATTCATGTAAAGGATTTCATAGGTGAAGAAGTCGAGATAAAGGGCTGGCTTTATAATAAACGTTCGAAAGGGAAAATACTTTTTCTTATCGTTCGCGATGGTTCGGGATATATTCAAGTTGTCGGTGTTAAGGGTGAATCGCCCGATTATATTTTCGATATCTACGATGAACTCGGGCTGGAAAGTTCGGTTATTGTGAAAGGAATCGTTCGCAAAGAGCCACGGTCTATAGGTGGATACGAACTTTCGCTGACTGGACTCGAACCTGTTCAAATCGCTGTGGATTATCCGATTCAGAAAAAGGAACACGGCACGGCATTTTTGATGGAACATCGCCATCTATGGATTCGCTCGAAAAAGCAACGTGCGATTTTGCGTATTCGCAATGAGGTCGAGAAAGCGATTGTAGATTTTTTCTATGAGAACGATTTTGTGCGAATCGACACGCCGATTTTAACTCCAACAGCCGCCGAGGGCAGCACTACTCTTTTTTCGACCGAATATTTCGATATGGGAAAGGCATATCTTGCGCAAACGGGGCAGCTTTATCTCGAGGCGGCAATTTTTGCTAATGGATTAGTATATAATTTCGGTCCGACATTTAGAGCGGAGAAATCGAAGACACGAAGGCATCTCACAGAATTCTGGATGGTCGAAGCCGAAGAGGCATATTACGATAACGACGACAATATGAAAGTTCAGGAAAATTTTATTTCGTATATCATCGAACGAGTTATAAAAAGATGTGCAGATGAATTGAAAATACTCGAACGAGATACGAATATTTTGCAATCTATTTCGTTGCCATTTCCAAAAATTACCTACGACGATGCGGTCGAGCTATTGCAAAAAGATGGTTTCTCGACAAAATGGGGCGAAGATTTCGGTGGAGATGAGGAAACTGCAATATCGAAACATTTTGATAAGCCCGTGTTTATTATGGATTATCCGAGAAAAATTAAGGCATTCTATATGAAGGAACATTCCGAGCGCCCCGAACTTGTGAGATGTGCAGATTTAATTGCTCCGGAGGGTTATGGCGAAATAATCGGCGGCAGTCAGCGTGAGGACGATTACGATAAACTTTTGGCTCGAATGGAAGAATTTGGTTTGGCTATCGAAAATTATCGCTGGTATTTAGATTTGCGAAAATATGGTTCGGTTGTTCACAGCGGTTTCGGGCTTGGAATCGAAAGAACTGTCGCATGGATTTGTGGTATTCCTCATGTTCGTGAAGCTACCGCATTTCCGAGAATGCTTTATAGAATTTATCCGTAAATAGGAATAAAAAATTAAAATTTTTAATATGGATGAAGTTAAATCGATGAAAAAGAATTTTGAAGAACCCGATGTTCAAAAGCAATTAAAAGAACGCTCGCGAGAAATCCGTATTCTCAATATATTTTCGGATATTATTGTGAAAAATATATCCGACAAAGTAACGATTATGAATAAAGCGTTAGATTATGCTATGAGACTTGTTGGATTTGAATCGGGCATTATTTCAGAAGTAGATTTTGATAGTAAAAAAGTCGTCGGTAAAAGGTATCGAGGTATCGAGCGAAATCTGTTTAATGAAATTAACAAAATATCCTCGAAATCTTTATCTAAATTGCTTAAAATTCTTTTGAAAAAGGAAATCACGCATTTTCAAAATTTTTCTGACATAGATATTCCATGCATAGAAGATTTGAAGCAGCAGGGATTTACAGATTTCATTATCGCTATTGCAAACATGGGAGGAATTCCTTATGCCGTAATATTTATGTGTTCCCGAAATAAGCATTTAATCGAAACAGATAAATTACGGGTGCTTAAAGCATTTTCTCGACAATTGGGAACAGCTCTTGCTCATTGTAATGCTAATAGAGAATTGCTCGAATCGAAAAATTCACTTCGCACAGCCAATCAACTTTGGGAAAACACTTTCGATGCTATTCAGGATGTAGTGCTTATCACTGACCGAGAGGGTAAAATAATTCGCTCTAATCGGGCATCGTTTAATATACTTGGAATCGCTCAAGATAAAATAATCGGCAGAAATATTTTCGAGTATGTTCATCGATGGTGTTCCAAATGTGAGGAAATTTTCCCGAAAGTTTTAAGCTCTGGAAAATCTTATGATTTCGAGGTGAAAATCCCTACAAGCGAAAAATTTTTAATTATCGCAATTAACCCGATTTACCGTGGTGAAAATATTAGTGGAACACTATTAGTTATCCACGATATAACAGAGAAAAGGCAAATATGGGAACAACTTGCACAAACACAAAAACTCGAAAGTATCGGTTTCCTCGCCAGTGGAGTAGCTCATAATTTCAATAATATACTGATGACTATAACTGGGAATTTGTATCAACTCGAAAGCGAATTGGGTGAACTTCATCGGGGTGAAATCGCAGAAACTATAATATCTATGCAAAGGGCTATAGATGATGCCACAGATACTATTAGGCAGCTGCTTTCGTTTTCACGCATTCATAGTGAGGAGAGGAATAAATTCGACCCTGGTGAATTTTTGAATGAATTCGATTTTCTTCGTAAAGCATTTCCAGCGAATGTTAATATTAGTATCGACTCGAATTCTGATAATTGCTGGATTCTTGGAGATTCTCAAAAGTTGAAACAGGCATTGATGAATTTAATAATAAATGCAAAAGATGCTATGCCCGATGGTGGTAATATTTCAGTTGAAATAAATAAGAAAAAATTTAGTGGCGGAAATGAACACAATCTTAAACCTGGTGAATATGTTGTGATAACTGTGCAGGATGAAGGTATCGGTATTCCTCATGAAAATATACCGAAAATATTCGACCCATTTTTCACAACAAAAGAATCCGATAAAGGAACAGGTCTCGGATTATCGCTCGTTTATAATTCGATTAAGGCGATGGATGGTAAAATCGAGGTTCATTCACAGGAAGAACAGGGAACTATATTTATGATATTTCTTCCCGCTGTCAGTCCACCAAGAATTTCTACGGGAAAAGAAAGAATACAATTTCCAGCAAAACTTTTGCTCGTAGAGGACGATAGAACACTAAATAATTTATTTGAAACATTTTTAGGCAGACAAGGATACGAGGTTAAAAGTGCAATCTCTGCTAGTGAAGCTCTTAAATCTATCGGAGCCGTTAAACCCGATGTAGCGATAATCGATACATATCTTCCAGATTCATCAGATGAAAATTTTCTTTGGGCAGTTGCTAAAAAATGCCCTAAAACTCCGATAGTTGTCATTTCTGGTTCAAATCCAGACCCAGCTATCATAAAACTGCTCGATAATGGCAGAGGCGCATTTCTGTTGAAACCATTCAAACTTATCGAACTCGATGAAACTATTCAAATTCTATTAGAGAAAAAAATGAAATCACCCCGCTGGAACTAACAGGCGTTCGCCTGTTTTCTTCGCATTGTTTCCCTGATTGCAAAGCAATCATTCCTTACAATGCCTGCTCGAGCAAATAACATTTCAACCATTTAAGAAGAGTCGAATGGCTCTTTTCTGGTGTCCCGTTCATTCGAGACGGCAGAAATACCAGAGTTTTCTGGAAGGGGTCTACGGGAACTTCTTTTGCAAAAGAAGTTTCCGTAGAAAAATTTCATTGGCAAAAATTTTGAAAAATATCTTTGACTTTTATGGAAAAATCACTTATTAAAAAAATAGTTTGAAAGGATTCAAAATAAAGGAGAAAACATGGCAATCGTATTGGACGGCTCGGGACTCACAGTTGAAAAGCTTGTGAGGATTGCGCGATACGGAGAAAAAGTCGAATTATCCCCGGATGCACTTAAACGGATTCAAATCTGCCGGGATATGCTCGAGGAAAAAGTTCGAGCGCACGAGATTATGTATGGTGTCAATACAGGTATCGGTGAATTTTCTGAGGTCGTTCTCGATGATGAACAAGTGAAACAATTCCAGCAGTATCTTATCTATAATCACGCAGCTGGTATCGGCGAACCTGTTCCGAAAGAGTATGTTCGTGCTGCGATGGTTGGCAGAATAAATGTCCATGCGCACGGCAATTCGGGCTGCCGACAAGTTATCACTCAAACTTTCGTCGAAATGCTCAACAAGGGTGTAACGCCGTTCGTCTGCCAGAAAGGTTCGGTCGGTGCATCTGGAGACCTCGCTCCTATGTCGCAAATCGCACTTTTGCTTATGGGTGAGGGCGAAGCATTCTATAAAGGCGAAAGACTGCCCGGTAAAATCGCTATGGAACGAGCAGGAATCGCTATTCCTGGACTTAAAGCTCGCGATGGTCTCGCTGCAATCAATGGCTCGAATTTACTTACAGCGATGAGTGCAATTCAACTTTACGATATCCAACGATGGATTAAGCAAGCTGAAATCGCATCTGCTATGACACTCGAGGCATTATATGCCAATTTCAAGCCATACGATGTCAGATTGCACGAGGTTCGTGGTTTCCCTGGTGCTGTTAAGGTTGCGAAAGCGATTATGAAATGTGTCGAGGGAAGCGATTTATTATCGGGGAAATTCAAAATTAAGGTTCAGGATGCTTATTCTATGCGTTCCACTCCACAGGTAATCGGTGCTGCAATCGATGCTGTCGAATGGGCAACAAAGCAGGTCGAAATCGAACTTAATGGTGTCGGTGATAATCCTGTCTTTTTCCCGGAATATAAACTGACTATTACAGGCGCAAATTTTCAAGGCACTCCTGTCGCATTACCGATGGATATGATAAGTGCCGCGGTTACAACTGTTTGTGTGATTTCTGAGCGAAGATTGAACCGACTGCTCAATCCCGCTTTGAGTATCGGACTACCGCCATTTTTGACGAAAGGTGCAGGAATGATGAGCGGAATGATGCTCAGCCAATATACCGCCGGTATGCAAATTGTCGAACAGCGAATTTTATCTGCACCGGCATCGATTCAATCGATTCCAGCTGCTGCTGACCAGGAGGATTTTGTTTCGATGGGTATGAACACCGCTATTAAGAACCATCAAATTCTCGATAATGCTTATGGAGTTCTCGGTATCGAATTTATGGCGGCAGCTCAGGCACTCGATTTGCGCGAATTCAAACCTGGAAAAGGTGTCGCGAAAGCTAAGGAAATAGTTAGAAAACATATCGATTTCCTCGATATCGATAGACCGCTTTATAAAGACCATAATACAATGAAAGCTCTTGTAAAATCCTGTGAGATACTCGAAGCGGTCGAGTCTGAATTAGGTTCATTGGATTAGAATAATAGAATATCGATATTTTGCCCATAGGTAATTTTGTTCCGACAGAATCTATCTGTGGGCATTTTTATAATGGGATTTTCAAATTCACTATCATAAGATATAGCAAACGAATTTAAAATTCCTTGCCATAATAACCAAATTTTAATAGTTTTGATAATATGATAAATTTAATCACGAGAATATTCGAGCTTATCGGGGCATTGTTATTGCTAATTTTGCTTCTGCCATTTTTCGCAATCGCTGTGTTGATTGTGCAATTGGATTCATCGGGACCGATAATATTTCATCAGAAACGAGTCGGTAAAAATGGTAAAGTGTTCACATTACATAAATTGCGAACTATGCGAAAAGATGCCGATGGTGAATCACCACCGCATACACAGGTCGATGACCAGCGGTTTTCAGCGGTATGCAGACTTATCCGGGCGACAGGTATAGATGAAGTTCCTCAACTATGGAATATTATCAAGGGCGATATGGGATTCATTGGACCTCGTCCCGAACTGCTTAATATTGTAGAAACATATTCACCGAACCAGAAAAAGATATTAAAATTTAATCCGGGACTTTTTGGTATTTCTCAACTTGCGCTTCGTGAGGGCGTGAATTATAGAAAAAAATTAAAAATCGAAAACGATTATTATCCCAATCGAAATGTAATTAAAAATTTTATGATTTTCTTTTTCACACCTGTTGTTCTAATCGACCATACTTTTGGAAGAATTTTGCCATTCTGGAAACATAGAACCGAATATACGAACACATTCTGGTTCAAATATCTTATGCCGACAAATGGAAACGGTTTCAAAGCTGAAATATCCGATAACGCAGCTAATCAACCGATAGAAAGTGACAAGATTCACGCTCACATTGTAAGGTAGTTTTTATGAAATCCGGATTTCTTCACATATTTTTCCGTTATCCACATCATATCGCACTAATTATCGCTATTTTGATAGGTGCATTCGGAGCATATTGGGTCTATCGGCGCGCCAACCCACCATTGCCATCTGCGCGACGATATATTCTCGCATTTTTAAGATTTATCGCAATTGCTGGAATTATTTTTATGCTCGCCGACCCTGTGCTGCTGTCATTTCACAGTAAAAATATTATCCCATCGGTCGCCGTCCTTGTCGATAATACGCAAAGTCTCACAGTTCCTGACCAAACAGGCAGTCGGGCGAAAAATATTCGAGCATTTATGAAATCGCAAGCATTAAAAAAAATTAAGGATAAATATCCTACCTATGTTTTTTCGTTTTCGGATTCGATTCATCCATTCGATAAACTGAAATTCGATGGCGCTGCGACAGCAATCGGCGAGGTCCTTTCCGATATATTGGATACCGCCGAGGCATTAAATATCGAGGCAATAGTGCTTGTCAGCGATGGACAAAGTAATATCGGCGTTGACCCGATTTCTATTTCGGCAACATTACCATTTCCTGTATATTCTATCGGTATCGGCGACCCGAATCCAGCTCCCGATGCCGCTGTGGCTCAAGTTTTAAGTAATCCGATTGCTTATGTGGATGAAAAAAATCCGATTATAGCGCATATTCGAGCTTGGAGACTCGATGCGCTAAAAACGAAAATATCATTGTGGAGTGAAAATAAAAAAATCGCTGAAAAACAAATCGAACTGCCGACATCGGGGCAAACCGTGCCTGTGAAATTTGAAATCACACCTGAAAAAGCTGGTGTTAAATATTATACTGTGCGAATACCGAAACTTGCAGGCGAAGTCTCGGTATCGAATAATTCTCAAACTGTGTCATTAAAAGTTTTGCCATCGAAAAAGAAAATTTTAATCGCCTGCGACCATCTATCTTTCGAGGTTTCATTTATCAAGCGCGCAATCGAATCCGACCCACATATCGAAACATCGATTTTTTCTGCCAAAGGCGGTGGCGATGTTCAATTCAAAATTTTCCCGACCGATACAGCGAAACTCGACAAATACGATGCAATCATTCTCATTCATTCAACTCCGATATTGACGAAACAGGTTGCAAAAACTATTTCAGATTATGTGCAGTTCGGCGGTTCGATATTCTGGATGGTAGATAATTCCCTGCCATTCGCACCGGCTTTGCAACAAATAAATGAATCGATGCCAGTGAAAATCGTAAGTGATTTATCGTTTATTCAGGAAAATTTTGTCCCTGTGATTGCATCCGATGGTTTCACTCATCCAATTATGCAGATTACCGACAATGGAGAAGACCTATCCAAAGCTATATCCGGTATGCCGCCATTTATGGGATATATTCGCTCTGAGCCATCGGATTGGGCATCGATACTTATGGCTCATCCCGATAATGCGAAGCCGATACTTGCGGTCGGTGCTATCGGTCGAGGCAGAAGTGCAATTTTGTGCGCATCGCCATTGTGGAAATGGGGATTTTTGCCAGTAGGATTTGGCAGCGACGACCATATATATCGAAATCTCGTCTTGAATCTCGCTCACTATCTCGTATCGAAAGAAAAAATCTCCAGGTTCGTGCTAAAACCCGGCAAACGGGTCTATCGCAGCGGTGAGCCAGTCGTGATTTCAGCATCTCTGCGCGATGTCAGCAATAAACCCATATCGGGGGCATCCATATCGCTGACAATATCACAGCAAAATATCGATAGTTCACAGACATTCACTATGGAGATGACCGAAATCGGCGACGGTATATATGAACTGCATCTGCCATCGCTTGCGGAAGGGAAATATAGAATTTCAGGTATTGCTAAATATATGGACAAGACAATCGGCAAAGCTAAAACTTCGCTCGTTGTCGAGGAATTTCAAATCGAATTCGCTCAAACCAATCAGGATGAACCGACTCTGAAATCGATTTCCGAACTTTCAGGAGGGACATATATTCCAGTGGATTCGGTTGAAATACTTCCGCAGAAAATCCAACTCGAGCCGCATACACAAAGCTGGACAAGCGAAAAAGAACTATGGCATTCGATGTGGCTGCTGATAATCGTTGTTTTAAGTCTGACAGCGGAATGGTTCATCCGAAAAATATCCAATCAGGTTTAGCCACCCGTTCGGGTGTTTTCTTCGCATTGCTTTCCTTGTCGATAGAATCGACAATTCCCTGCAATGCCAGATTAATCGAAATAAATTTCAACCAATTGAAAAGTAGGGGCGTATCGAATACGCCCTCATAGAAAGAGCCGAAGGTTCTTGCAATGCCCGATTAATCAAAATAACCATATCGAAATGCCTGGGCGACAATGAATGACAACTCGGTTGTCAGAAAAGTCGCCCCTAAAAAGAGGCGAATGCCTCACCGATAACTCTCGATACGATTTCACGAAGTTTTTGTGGTCGATACGGTTTGGCGATGACCGCGCTAAATCCATAGTCTTTATAGTTAGCCATAACAGGGTCGTCGGAATATCCACTCGAAACTATCGCCTTGATATTTGGGTCGATTTCGCGCAATTTCTCGATTGTATTCTTGCCGCCCATACCGCCGCGAATAGTTAAATCTAAAATAACGACATCGAAAGGATTTTCAGTCTTGCTGGCAGAAATATATTTTTCTATCGCTTCTTCGCCCTCGAGTGCAGTTTCTACTTTATGACCATAAGACCGCAGTAAACCGCCGACAATATTTAATATTTCTTCTTCATCGTCCATAAGTAAAACATTCCCGATATTATTTTCAATATCGGTTTCAGCCATTTGAACAGTTTTAAATTCTTTTTTGGATGCTGGAATGAAAATATCGAATGTTGTTCCCTGTTCGACAGCGGAATCGACGAAAATATATCCACCGTGCTTTTTCACTATCGAATAAACAATCGAAAGTCCGAGCCCATTACCTTTTTGTTTGGTCGTGAAATATGGATTAAAGATTTCCTGCAAATAGTTATTGGGAATACCAACCCCTTGGTCTTGAATCGAAATTTTAATATATTTTCCCGGCTGGACAATTGGATGTTCATCCGTGCCGAGCACTGTATTTTCAGCCGAGATATTTATAACACCGCCATCGGGCATAGCTTGGTCGGCATTGATAACAATATTTTGAATAACCTGTGCAATTTGTCCATTATCGGCATCGACAAACCAAAGGTCATCTGAAATCGATAAATTGCATCGAACATTCGAACCGCTAAGCACAAACTCGGCAGATTCCGCTATAGTATCGGTCAAATCGATGGTTTCCTTTACCGGCGCTCCTCCACGAGAAAATGTAAGCAATTTTTGCGTGAGAGATTTAGCTCGCATCGCTGCTTTTTCAGCATCGGATAGTGCATCGACAACTTTTCGATTGCTCTCGCTTAATAATTTTGCGTGCGATACATTGAGCAAAAATGCGGTTAGGATATTATTGAAATCATGAGCGATACCGCCAGCAAATATACCGAGTGATTCGAGTTGATTAACTTTTATAAGTTCTTGCTCGGTTTTTAACTTTTCGGTAATATCCCTAAAAACTAAAACCACACCGATTATATTACCATCGTTGCTATGAATCGGTGCGCCGCTATCTGCTATATATTTTCTTGTGCTATCTTTTGAAATTAAAATACTTCCATTTGCCAAACCGATAACAATTCCTGTTTTCATTACTTTTTCCACCGGATTTTCGCATTCCTCGCCGGTATTTTCATTTATTATATGGAATACACTATTAAGTGGTTTACCGATTGCTTGTTCGATTTCCCAACCTGTCAATTCTTCTGCGACCTTATTCATCAAGGTAATTTTGCCTTCGGTATCTGTGCTGATAACTGCATCGCCGATACTCGAGATAGTAATTTTCAATCGTTCTTTTTCCATAGAGAGCGCCTCCTCCGCCTGTTTCCGAGCCTCATCCAGCTTAATGCTATAAAGAGCAAACCCTATATCGCCAGCCACTTCCATCAGAAGCCCCTTATCTTCCTCATCGATCGCGACATCGGGTGCGAACGACACGGCAAGTAGTCCCAGAAGTTTGTTCCCATGCTCGATACGCATAATAGCGGTTTCTTTGCTTGAACAGGCGCTTTTAAGGAAACAATCGCCGCACTCTTTGGATTTATCTACGACTACGAAACGATTCTCCTGATTGAGTGCGTTTCCGATACAGTGCGGATGCTCGCCGCTAATAACATGCTCGATGAATGGCGAGACATTTTTGCCGGAACCTGAATCCACGAATGTTTCGAATGTTTTATCATCGTTCAAGTATCCGAGCCATGCGGCATTGTAACCTCGCGCCTCTATTAGTGCATCGCAGATTTTCTGGAGTAGGAAGCTTCTGTCTTTCTCGATAGCTATCAACTGGTTGACATTGCGGATTGCGCGCAGGACACTGTTCAATTGAATGATATGCTCTTCTGCTTCCTTCTGCTCTACGATGTAACGGGTAATTTTTGATACGACATATATCCCGATGACAGCGACCAACACCATCTCGATAATCGCTTTCAGCCAGTTGATAGGTGTGTGCGGCGCTCCAAGAAGGATATGGGAAATATCTAAAAACTCATTCAGGAAGTTCAGTGCAAATAACAGCCCGAACATAACGGTAACAAAGAGCGGTATCCTTGAATCGTAAGTAGGGGCGTAAAATTTTACGCCCTTATCGCGCTTTGCGGTTCTGAATGGCGGAGCGAGCATGATGATGCCGACGACCATCAACACGGATATAATCAGCGCTACAAATTCGGCGGTCAGATCGGGTATGTGAATAAGGTTTCCCGATAACAGTCGGAATAGTGTAATCGAGCGCCGCAGACCCATAAGCAAGATAGCGAGAGAAATTGCGAGCCATGCGCCGCTTCGCTCAGTAACCCAAATTAGCCGTAATGCGAGAAATGCCGCAATAAATTGAAGCAAAACGGAAACCGATAGAACCAATGTTATAGTCATATAATTATCTCCTTGTAATTTGCGCGGTGTGCACAGTATCATCGGTTATTTCGACAAAAATTCGCTCGAGCTTCACGCAGAATGTTAAAAAGCAACAGCATTCACGAGTTTGCCGTAATCACACATTCACCAATAGCGATTGCACTATGCACTTCACAAGTTCTCTATTTCCTTTTCATATGCGATATAATTATATCGATATCTTTTGTCAAGTTGTTTTATTTTGGTTAAATTTACTAATCGATTCTTATTCGAAACATTATGCAAAATAAGACATTATTATAAAAAATATTTTTTTATAATAAATCAAATATTTTAAAAGCAAGCTTGACTGAACTAAATCAATTATTATATTTGATATGAATTTATAAACATAGGAGGAATAATGCGGAAAATTTTGGTTCTCGCTATCTTTACTGTTTTTGCTCTATCTATTTTTGCGCAAGCGTTACAATGGTTGCCCAATAGATTTATCGTTCATTTCTATTCCGATTTGGATATCGAATTCGTTCGTGGAAACGATGGTGTAATTAAGTGTGGGATAGCTGAAATAGATACGCTTATGGAATTATACGGAGCAACCGCTGCTAAAAGGATTATGCCATTAGCTACGAACCCGAAAATCGTTCAACTTCGTTACCCGATTAAAAATATGTTTGTAATTTCTGCGGATGTCGATTCTGCGCAAATTCCATCGATTTGTGATAATTTCAAAAATTGCCGATATGTTAAAGATGTTAGTCCCGACCATTTTTTCCCAAATTATATGATACCGAACGACCCTCGTTATCATTCACAATGGCATCACGAGAAAATTCATATGCCAGATGTTTGGGAATATATCACCGATGCGGACGATGTATTGGTTACGGTTCTCGAGGGAGTCGAATGGTATCACGAGGACCTTTACGATAATATTTGGGTAAATCCGGGCGAGGACCTCGATAGCGATGGTGTTCCTATGGACCCCGATGACATTAATGGTGTCGATGACGATGGCAATGGCTATATCGATGATTTTATCGGCTGGGATTTTATATCTGATGATTATGACCCCGACGATGATTTCATAGGGCATGGAACGATGTGTTCGGGTATTTTATCCGAAGTTGGCGATAACAACAAAGGTGGTGTGGGTGTTCTATGGCATTCTAAAATTGTTTGCCTTCGTTCGGATAGTTTAGATGGACATGTCGAATCCGCTATTGTTGGCGCAATGCAATATGGTATGGAAAACGGTGTAGATGTTTACAGTCTTTCCTATGGTGGTTATTCATCTGGAGTTCCAGCAAGAACATATTATCAGTGGGCTCACGATAATCATAATTCTATACTTATCGGTGCAGCGGGAAACGAAAGCACATCCGAAATATCGTATCCGGCGGCATATTCATTTATTCTTGCTGTGGGTTCTACAAACCAAATGGATAGAATTTCATATTTCTCTAATTATGGCAGCTGGGTCGATATTATGGCTCCCGGTGAAGCTATTTTGACATCGATACCGGGTGAAGACCAATATGAAGCTGTCGATGGCACATCGATGTCCACACCGATTGTAGCGGGGATTGCAGCATTACTTAGATATTCATTCCCCGATTCGAGCAATGATTTCATATACGATAAGATTTGCGCGGGAACGGATTATATCGATAGTCTGAATCCCGGATACGAGGGTATGCTCGGCACGGGTAGAGTCAATGCTGCAAAGGCGCTGTATCAATGGAGATTTCCATTTATGGAACTCGATTCATTTAAGGTTATCGACGCAGATGGCGATGGCAGAGTTATTCCGGGCGAAAGCGCTGAACTTTATGTGTTCTATCATAATGAACCCGAATGGCAAACAGCGGAAAATTTGAGATTAGCGGTTTCCACCTGTGATACATTAGTCGAATTTACAACACACAATATTTCGCTCGGGGATATAAATCCTAACGAGCAGGGAAATAATCTTTCCTCACCTATCAGATTTAATGTTTCGGATGAAATTTTCGATGGACACGATGCCAAATTCTGTCTTAGATTGTATTGCAGTGGTATGGGTTATACCAAAACGGAATACATAACGATTCGTATCGGTTATATTCCGATTTTTGTCTACGAATGCGATGGCGAAAATATGTTTTCATCGTTCTTAAATAGTTCGCTTACCAATGGCAAAGTTACTTACGATTTTTGGAATCGTGATTCTGTAGGCATTCTCGATGAAGATATTTTGAACCAATATGTTAGAACAATTTTTATTCTCGGTGGAAATGACAGTATAAATATTCTTTCCGATGACGAGATTACAATGTTCGAAAATTTTATGGATAATGGTGGGAATGTTATACTTTCAGGGCAATATTATGCCGATTCACTCGCTCAAACTCATCCGGCATTTCTTCAGGATTATTTTGGTGTGCAACACGATGAAAATACAGTAAATAGAATGTGGGGACTTTATGTAGTCGGTGTCGATGATGACACTATATCCGATGGAATGATGTTAAAATGTATAACCAATTCCGATGCGGCGAATAATCAATTTTCATTCGGGACAGCATATCCCACAGCCACAGCCATTGGATTTCTTCGCTATCAATCCGATTCTATCGATACGAGGAACAGCGGTATAAGAAATATTTTGCCCTCGGGTGGAAAATCGATATTTTTAGAATTCGGCATCGAGGGCATATGCAATAGTGTCGCTGGATTTACATCCCGTGATTCACTAATCGCTGAAATGCTTCGATGGATGGGCGAAGAATACACAGAAGTCTCCGAACCTAAAACAGTTAAACCGACAAAAATTAAAATCGTTACATCACCTAATCCGTTCAACAGTTCTGTCGAATTGAAATTCAATGCCGATGGCGAATATTCTGTCGATATATACGATTTCGATGGAAAACTAATTAAATCATTCGGCACAGGTTATAGTCATAATCGAGTATCGGTTCGCTGGGATGGCAAAAATGCTTATGGAAAACAAGCCGCCACTGGAATGTATTTGGTCGAAGTGCATTCACTCGGTAAAGTTGCTGTTTCAAAAATTCTGTTTGTGAAATAAATTGGGCGAGTATCTTGTTCTATAACACAAATTTTCTATCAGCAATACTTGTTAGAACCAAGAAAAGGGAAGTTTCGCACACTTTGACATTTGGATTTTTTAAACAGGGGGATAATTATGTCCACAACATCTATTTTCATCACAGGAGTCGGCGGTCAGGGAATAATTTTGGCGAGTGAACTTTTATCCGATGTCGGTATTCGAGCGGGTTTCGATGTAAAAAAATCCGAGGTTCACGGAATGGCGCAGCGAGGTGGCTCGGTTGTTAGTTCGGTTAAATTTGGCGAGAAAGTATTTTCACCTTTGATTTCTCCCGGTGAGGCAGATGTGCTTCTGGCATTCGAACCGCTCGAGGCGATGAGAACTCTTCATTATGCTAAACCCGATGGAAAAATCGTCGTGAACTTGCGATATGTGATGCCCGCCACTGTGGCATCGGGTGCAGCGAATTATCCAGAAAATGTATTCGACAAAATCAAAGCCGAGGTTCCCGATGTCGTCGTAGTCGATGGTGTTTCACTTGCAAAACAAGCGGGAACAGTAAAAGCTATCAATGTTGTTTTGCTCGGTGCTCTATCGAATTTCCTGCCATTTTCTGAAAAGGATTGGCACACTGCTATCGAGAACCGTGTTCCAAAAAAATATCTCGAACAAAATATAAAGGCATTCCAACTGGGACGAAAAACCGCCTGAATCGATTGAGCCCTTCGGCTCTTTTTAGGGGCGATTTTTCTTGCCAATAGAATAAGGGCGTATTCGATACGCCCCTATACCGTGTTCTTCAATTGGTTGAAATGTTATTTTGCTCGAGCAGGCGTTGCAGGGAATGATTGCTTGGCAATCAAGAAAGCAACGCACTAAAAACAGGCGAACGCCTGTTCTATTGCATTCTTACAGCAATCGAGCGGATTTCATACTTTTTGTTCTCGTTATCTTTCGCAATAACTTTGTATATATAGCTTCCATTGGCAATCGGGTCGCCATCGGCATCGATACCATTCCAGCCAACCGAATTATATCCGGGTGTTGCCGAAGCGCTAAATTTTCTAACGAGTCTTCCGCGAAGCGTATATACCTCGATATCGACAGATTTCACAGGTCGGGTAAGCGTATAGACAAATTCGGTGTATTTCTTAAATGGATTTGGATAATTGACCACATCGCGCAGTGGGTCGCCTTTGCCGGTGATTATCTCGACTGTTGCGACATTATCGCCTTCTTTTATCTCGCCGAACTGCGAATCGGGGTCCACTACGATGAATAACTTTTCATAGTAATCGCCGACACTATGCTGGAACGACATCGAATAAACAGAATCGGGACTCGGCGAAAGAAGTGGAATTAAGTTATCCGAACCGAGCTGTGTGCCATCCTGTGCGATAAGTCGAACAGGAACATTCTCGAATTTCGTATTTCCGCTGAAATGAATAGTCGCAGAAATATCTATCGCATCGCCGATATTAGGAGTTTGATTCGATAGCGAAACATCGTTGTCCGATATTGACAAATTAGCTCCATAATAGATTGTATCGGGGTCGATTTCGGTGAACATTCTACCATTATCGAATGAACTCGTTGCACGCAGCAATTCACTTCCGTCGGCAAGTCCGTAGAACTCTGTGGTGAAAGCATAGCACAGTTCGAGAACACTATCGACCTGCGTGCTTGGGACAGCGAGCCAAATCGGAATCGTTCTGACCTCGCCGGGGAATATATCGGGAATATCTATCTCGACGATTCGGAGTGAATCGTTATAACCGAATATATACGAGCTATCAATACCATCGAAATAAGCATCCTTGCCGATTTGAACATAGAACTTCGGGTTCGATGCGATATCGTTTCCTCTGTTGACAGCATCGAGCTGAATAACCAATTCATTGTCTCCTTGATTCAATGTATAGAAACCATCCACTCCAACAGTATCGCCATTTGCAATAGCCACTCGTTTCAGTGGAAGCACCGCAGGACCTCGCGCAGCAATTGTCAATTCCTTTCCCGTTACATTTCGTTCTATATCGAACAAGTCGTTGAAATCGAGTATCGGATACTGTGAAATTAGAAGGTCGTCCGAACCCGTTTCAGCATCTATAATAGAGCGGACAATCAACCATACGCTATATCTCGTCGGTGAAGGCGGAAAATCGACAAATTGGGCATCGGGGAACAATCTCAGGACATCTCCCGAGAAATCGCCTGAAAGGTCGTTGTAAATGCCATCGTCGAAATGCTCGGGGTCGGGCTGCGACCAGCTCCATTTTGCCTCGACAGGTGTCGTAGGCAGAACATAATTTTGTAATGTATCGAGAAGTTCATTCAAATGTGCGGTTGCGATAATAAACGACGGAGTAGGATTGGAAGTTCTATTAACAATCGCAAGTTTCGTAGCGACAGCTTTCTCGAATGGTGTTCCAGACCCGTATGGCTCGGTATAATTTCGTTGCACTCCGTTCACAGTAACAGGAATATCATAAACTCCCTGTGTGAGATTCGGGTCCACTGCGAGATGGAAAATGTAATATACCCTTCTCGATGACTGGATTTCAGGAATCGTAACCGAACCATCGGAATTGCCATACTGGAATAGAACTTCTTTCTCCGATGAATTGAATCGCCATCCAGCATTAAAGGTTCTCGGGTCATCGCCTGGAATCCATTCGCTATCGGATTCATCATAATGTGCGGGAACGAAAGGTCTCGGGTAGACTCCATACCAGAATACAGGTCTCGTATCGCCGACATTGGACAGGTTGAGCGAGCAATTAACATCGTTCCAGGTCATTCCACTGGCATTATCGACCTCGACAATAATCGTGGTCAATGGAGCAAGTATGTTGCGTTCATACCCGACCGCATCGATAATCGAATCTGGAATATCGGCAATATTCGCAACATTTCTTTCGTCGGCAGACACATCCACACGGGCATGCATAGTAATATCGGGGTCGAATAGCGATGCGGGTTCTTTGCCGCCGGTGCGAACCACGATATTAATATTCTCATCGCTTGCCGATGTAACATAAGGGTCGAAATCCTCATCGAAATAGTGCGGTTCATTGTAATCGCGGATACGATAGCTAAGATAGACCGTATCGGGATAAAGCGAAACCACCGTAGGAGAAACATTTCTATCCCATATTGTTAAATGATTACCCTTCGCCTCGGCGAGTAATGCGTGAGACCATTGAACCCAGGGCGAACCGCCGAAAATTTCTTCGTTCACCAAAGTAGCACCTTCATTAATTTTGACAAGTCCTTCATAGCCGTCGCCGTGCCAGACCAATCGCATTGTCAGATGAGTCGAGCCGAGTTTTTCTGGAAGGTCGTCGCCATAAGTGGAATCTCCTCCCGGGCACCAGCCATCGTGAGCGTGAGCCAAATCACCCTCAATTGAAACCGAAGTATCCCAAGGAGTAACTGCAAAAATAGCTCGAGTCTCATCACCGGTCATAGGTGGAAAATTATCGTTAAGAAATCCTGTCGAGCTTACAAACCTGTCGCCGAAATCGTCATCCCAGTCATCTACACCATCGAAATTGTTATCGTCGAGTGCAGGTGGCATCAATACTTGCGGGCAGTATAGTTCCCATTTGAATGGATATTCGACAATATATACCTCGGTCGGCACAAGAGGGTTCGTGTCTATCAAAGTCAAATATTGTGGGAAAAGGTCATCCATATCGAGTTCGAACGAATAGTTGCCGATGCCCTTAGGAATTGTAACCATAACATATCCAAACACACCATCGCCGAGACCATCGCCAGTCGGGCTTGTTCTGTCCCATCCTCGACCGTTATGGTCTGTGTAATCGTAATCAAATTGTCCCAAATCCTTGCCGACATTCGCAATCCAGTATTTGGAATATTCGGTCGATGCAGTAACCTTAAAATCGATATTTGCATCGCCATTAGATGGCAAGCAAGATAATTCCTCACCGGTAGATGGGTCGGTTATTTTATATACTTGATTGACATATTCAAACTGCAATGGATTCGGTAGGGGAGTGTAATAGGTATAACTCACACGAATCGGCGTGGTTTTGTGTTTCCCCCAGATTGTATTATAGCTGATTTTAGAATAAATCGTATCGGCATCTGGTGGAAATGGAGATGTCATAGTGGGTTCATGTCCACCGAGATTCATCACAGCGATATATTCTCGTCTCGGATATGGAATAATACCGAGGTCTGTCTCGATTGGGTCGTCGGGAGCAGGATGATAACTCGTATCGCGCTCGAACTTGAATCCTTCATAACTACCCCAGGTTATTCCAATCAATCTGACAAGAACGGGTTCACTCGTTAGAGTATCTCTTTCCATCCACCACAGCCAATTGTCATGGTAAAAACCTGTATCTGCAGGGTCACGGTCGCCTCTATCCAATCCGAGAGATTCCGCAGCGCCTTTCGCCATATCCATCAACGATGGCGGGTCTATCCAGTGTTCCCACGAAACATAAGGGTCATACCATTGATAGCCCGGCATATTATCGACATTCCAATAACATCGCCAAACACGGATTTTATCGCCGGGTTCCTCGACATCGACAGCACCATCACCATCGAGGTCCTGCGCTCGAGCACCATCGTGGTCGATATCCTCATACTCGTCTGTCCACGGATTGAACCAATAGACCGAATCTAAAAATACCGAATCGGGCAATGGAAATATAGTCGAGAAATCGAGCCAGGCATCGGGGTCGCCATCGTTGTCCATATCATAAGATACAGATGTCGGGAAACCAGCGGTCGAATCGGGTGTTCCGCGAAGTAAATCGACAAACTGTCCACCGGGAGTGCGAATAATCGGTATTTCCTCGGGAGCGACCCAGTATATCGGGACATCAAGCGGTATCATCTGCATATAGTAAGTGTTAAGTGCCGATGTGCGCGCTTTATTCTCCATCGTCATAAAAATCTTGAACGGTTGAAAATACTCGCCGAGAATATTTTTCCAGTTCAGGTCGGCATCGGCTATGATATTGGCAGCGAACAATACTTTTGTCCACAAATCGTAGCGATATTGAAATCCATTAACATTTTCGGCATCGTCGTAATATCCTATCACATACGATGGCCGCAAATTGTTCGACCCCGAAATATAATCACCGATTGTTCCGAAACCTGTTTCGCCCTCGGTGGGTGTGCGAAGACGATATACAATATCCTGCGATTCTCCACCAGAAAGCGATGAAAAATCCCAGTGAATCGAGTTTCCCGCAACACTCGGTGCAGGACCCGATGGACAATCTACATAGAATAGATACGAGCTTTTGTTCTCGTAAATACTGAGATTGGAGAGCGGTTCATCCCATAGATTTCGCATTTTTACAGTGATATCGATTGTAACAGAATCGTCTGCTGGAATTGCGAATGGTGCGACATAAGTGGATTCGGGCAATATTACCGGGCTATGCACACTGCGAACGAGAAGTAATTTTTCTGCAAAAGCGGAAAGGACAACATTGGCGCTCCACTGCCATTGGTTAGGGTCGTTGCCCTGAATAAGACCGGCAGTCGGCATTCCCGACACGAGTAAAATTTTTCCACCGTGAGCATCGTCGCCAGAAATCTCGATTGCCGCGGGTTTTCCAGAATCTGCAGGGTCCCAAGCATGAGTGAAACGGAGGAGCGTTCGGTAATCATCGGAAAGAGTCGGTCCCCAAACAGTGTAAAGTCCCGCAGGTAATGTTGCAAATGATAGTGGATGTGTCGAATCTGCAATCTCCACGCCTGCAAGCATACCATTGGATGGGTCGCCATCGATATGGTCCATTATCTGAACTGTGCTATCAGGGATGATTCCGAGTGCTTCGAGCAGATAGCCGCCGTTGCCCTCGGCATAAATTGTTCCACCATTCTCGAGAACATCGATAAGTGCATCGGCAAGTTCGGGAAATCTCGTAGCGACCTCGCGGATATATTCTCCACCATCGGTTCCCGATGCCTCGAATGCAGGGATAATAACCAATCGTTCGTTCCAACTGAAACTCGCACCCGAATCCGTAACCATATCTACCCAGCTATCGACACTTCCTGTCAAATTCTGGAATGCCATCGTAAAATAGGGAGATTCCCATGTAACTGTTTGTCCCATATCATCGGTGATAACACTTCGCAGAACCGAAATACAGTGCGAACCTGGAACAACAACAGAATAACTTTTCGAGACCGCATCGATATCGAAAGTATTATCGATGTATGAATCGAATTCCTCCGAATTGGGAACGCTATCCGAAAATACGAATTGTCCTCGCAGTGGACCCGATGCAATCCAAAGAATAGGTCGTTCGCCATAGGGATTAGCGAGTTCCGGGTCGAGCATACCAGTGCGAACCCATTGGTCGTTCGTCGCAACATCCCAGACATAGGAATATGCCAATTTAGGTGATGATTGTGTGGCATCTGCGGGAATAACTGCAACATCTGCAAACGAGAATGTCGCGATTCCCAGCAGTATTAGCCAAATCCATTTTGCTGAAAACATTTTGAACCCCCTTGTTCATTATTGTTCCTTTTCGTTCATATCGATAAATGCTAATTCCTCATAAATACAAGTATTAAGCTATTTTCAAATTTATTCACTTGTGTTTCAGCAATAATCGTGCCACCCATTCGGGTGTTTTCTTTGCGTTGCGTCCCTTGCCGATAGAATCGGCAATTCCTTGCAACGCCTGCTCGAGCAAAATAACTTTTCACCAATTAAAAAGAACCGCACCCTTCGGGTGTTTTTATTGTGCAACTTTTCTGACAACCAAGTTGTCATTCATTGTTGCACCCGATTATTCAAAATAATATTTCAACCAATTAAAAAACACTGTGTAGGGGCATATCGAATACGTCCTTATTCTATTGGGCGAACGCCGTTCGTCCCTACAATTCGTTATCGGGCAGGCGTTCGCCACCCATTCGGGTGTTTTTATTGTGCAACTTCCCTTGTTCTTCGAAAAAGTCCTTGTTGCACCTGCGTTATAAAAGTTTTCAAACACTTTTTAAGAAAAGTTTGAATATTTTCTAACGAACAAAGTTCGTTAGAAATACTAAAGTTTTCTTGAAGGGGTCTGGGGGAACTTCTTTTCCAAAAGAAGTTCCCCCAGAAAGAACCGAAGGGTTCATGGATTTCATTTCCACACGCCCGGGATTTTTGAACCGTCAGGAGAGATACCATTCGAATCGATTTTATTATCCATAATCCAGAAACCTGTTCTATCTATCACTTTTTTGCCTGTCGATGGGCAAAATGTATCTTCGCCATTTTCACCGGGGACATTACCGATATATACGAATTTCAAACCCTCTTCCCGAGCGATATTGCGAGCCATTATCAATGTTTTTACAGGAGTCGGTGGAACATCGGTCAATTTGTAATTCGGATAGAATCTCGAGAAATGTAGTGGGACATCGCTGCCTAATGAATCGGCAATCCATCGGCACATAGCTCGAATCGTATCGGGATTATCGTTCGCTCCAGGTATTATAAGATTAGTGATTTCGACCCAAACACTTTCCTGCTTCAAGATTTTAAGTGTGCGCAAAACAGGCTCTCTCGATGAACGAGTATATTTCTGATAAAATCCCGTTTGTCCTTTTAAATCGACATTTGCACCATCTAAAACCTCACACAGTTTCCGCAATGGCTTTTCATTAATATATCCGCAGGTTACCCAAACATTTTTCAGCCCAGCTTTATGCGCTAAAAATCCTGTATCATACATATACTCGAAAAAAACGGTGGGTTCGGAATAAGTATAAGCGATAGATTTACATCCATTTGCTAATGCCTGCTCGACAACCTGTTCGGGTGTAAGTGTTATATGCTGACTTTCCTCTGGCAATGCCTGAGATATTGTCCAGTTCTGGCAAAAATTACAGGAAAGGTTGCAGCCGACAGTTGCAATCGAGAAGATTTTGCTGCCCGGTAAAAAGTGGAATAACGGTTTTTTCTCGATTGGGTCGATATGAAGTGCGACAGGTTTTCCATAGGTCAATGCCCGCAATTTCCCATCGACATTAGCTCGCACACCGCAAATTCCTCGTTGTCCCTCGGATAGCACACATTTAAATGGACACAATTCGCATTGAACCGAGCCATCGGCGAGTTTTTTGTAGAACATTGCCTCGTGTAATGATAAATCCCATTCGCGAATTCGTTCAGCAGTGATGACAACAGCTTTTTTTATCTTATCGAGAATCGAGCTTCTCGCAGGTGCAAAAATTAAGAATAATATAAATGCAGATATTAATACTAACGATATTTTCGCAATCCGATTTTTCATATTTATATTATATATAAGAG
>JAGGZE010000104.1 GCA_021162205.1 bacterium | reverse complement strand
TCATTAACTTTTCTTTTCAAAAAATCTGTGAAAAAATAAATTTTTTTTATTTGTATTAATTATTTATTTTTTCTATAAACCGACAGTGTTCAATAAACATAATTTCTTTTGTCATTATGAAATATTTTACTATAATATTTATAAATCAATTAATTTTATTCGGAACAATTTAGAAAACTTTTGACAAATTTTTAAAAAATGCTATTTTTATAAATATGTTTTTTTATCGAGTAATTAAAATTTGAAATTCTATAAGGAGGAAATATGAAAGTCGTCGTATCTCATTCAGAGTTTTCAGATGCTGTGCTTGCGGTATCGACCGTAATTCCAACTCGTTCTACGCAGCCAATTCTCGCTAATTTGCTTCTATCCGCCGATGATTCTCAACTTACGATAATCGGCACGGACAAGGAACAAACACTGTTTGTCTCGATACCCGCCGAGGTTCCTGTTCCAGGCTCTTTTGGAGTTCCTGCTAAAAAACTCAGCGAGGTTCTTCGGCAAATAAATGGTGGTGACCTCGAACTTAATGTAGAAAATTTCAAATTGACAATAAAATTTGAGAATCAATGGGTTCGTCTTCCCGGTGTTGCTGCGGAGGATTTTCCAAAAACCGACATTTTAAAATCACCCGAACAAAGTTTTGAACTCGATACCAAACTTCTCGCCGAACTTATGGAATTGACCACTTATTCGATGTCCACCGAAATAACTCGTATGAATCTCGCTGGCATTTTATGGCAACTTTTCCCCGATAGTATCCGAATGGTCGCCACTGATGGACATTTACTCGCATTGGTCAAAAGACCGATGAAAACAGGTTTCGAGACTCCACTCGAGATGTTGATTCCAGAACACGCCGCTACAAGATTGCAAACTATTCTGGCAAAATCACCATCCGAAATAATCGAAATAACTCCAGGACAAGGCAGTGTTCAATTTTTACTCGGCAATTACCGTTTCCAATCGAAACTAATCACAGAAAAATTCCCCGATTATGAACGAGTTCTTCCAACTGAAAACGAAATTCTTATGCTGGCGGATACAAGCGAATTGATTCATCGGACTCAACTTATGCATGTTGTGAGTTCACCGATAACGCATCTTGTTAAATTTGCGATTTCCAAAGGTATGCTCGAACTTTCAGCGGTCGATTTGGATACGGGTGCCGAAGGCAACGCTCCTTTATCTGTGGACTTCGATGGCGAACCTATGGATATCGGTTTCAATGCAAAAATGCTGCTGAATATACTTCGTCATATACCATCGGAACAGGTTAGATTTGCGATGCATAGTTCCGCGGTTGCAAGCTTAATAACACCTGTTCCGCAACCTGAAAATTTCGAGTATGTAACCGTGCTTATGCCATTGCATTTACCAGATATGTAAGCATAAATATAGAATCAATTGCCCCCACTTATATAGTGGGGGTTTTGTTTTTAGCATTTGGAAATTAGGGAATCGTATTCAAGGGGGAAAAATGAAATTCGATGAAGCGGTGGATAATATTAAAAATGTTACTGAGTTAAGACGATTTGCGAGTGCACATGTTGTTGACCACAGCAATTTGGATGAAGACAAACTTAGAGAAGCACTAAAAAAAGTAAAACCACAATATTTGCATTTAGAAACTGTAAAAAATACTGTCGAGAAGGCGTTCTATGAAGAAAAAGACCTCGACAGAAGAGTTCTATCGAAGATTATTATCTCGAACATATTATTGGAAGAAGTAGGTTTTGCATTACCATCCGACATTTTAGAAGAAAAAGTTGTATCATTTGAAAAAATGATGATAGATAAATCGAATGAATCAGATACCTATACCTTGGCAGGAAGCAGAAATTCTGAGCATTATTCTAATTTGGAACTATATAAATTTGTTCTCGGTGTTGCTTGGGAACATAGAAACACCAAATCACCCGATGAAGCAAATCTTCTGAGAAGACTTCGAAAAAGATTAAAAATTACTGAATATGAACATCGAATTTTAGAAACAAAACTGGGGAAATTTCCAAAATCTAATAATGAATTGCATACAAGGTCAGAAGTTTCAAGAGTTCGTTTATATCTTCAAAGTATGGGTTTGCTTGTTGGAATAAAAGACGACAACAGAAATACATTCGACATTATTCCAGAGGAATTAGCACAGATAATAAGAGAAATTCTTGGTAAAGAAATAAGAAATGAAGGATATAAATTATTACTGGAACGAAAGGAAATAAGGAAAAAGATTGTGCTTCAAAAAATTCTATCCAAAAATGGATATAAAGACCTTTCAGATGACAAAGTTGACAGTCTTAAGCAAAAGATAATACGACGCGTAAGTCCTTCTTCTGCATTAGAAATATTTACCAATGAACAACTCTATAATATGTGTTCAGAATTAGGTATTGCAGTGAGCGGCTCAAAAACGGAACGAATAAAACGAATAATAGAATACTTTGATAAAATGCAAATCAAAACAGGTGACAATAAAGACCCAAGAGCAGTTTATTATGAACATTTTGTAGAACTTGCTTTTAGAGAAAGAGAATTACTCAGGGCAAAAAATTTAATAGAAAAAGACCTTCAAATTGAACATTATTTTGAACAAGCTACACAATATCTTTTTGAAAATAAACTAAATCATAATCCTCTTAATCAACCTGGTTCGAATCGTCCCGATGGACTTATAAGTTTTAAGGATATGTATTTGATGTGGGACAATAAGTCGAAAGAGAAACCTGGCTTAGTGAACCTAAAAGACCATATAAAACAATTCGATGGTTATATGAATAATTCAGATAAACCCGTTCCGATATTCCTTGTAATTGCTCCTGATTTCACACCCGAGTCTGAATTATTGGCGTTTACATACTCGGCAGAAAAGATAAATAGAAATATTGTTTTAATCACTGCTGCCGAGCTTAAAGCGATAAGTGAAAAATGGAGTAGTAAAAACAATAAACATCGAGATGAACCTTTCCCACTCGGACTTTTTGGAAACTCTGGCAGATTTAATAAAAAAATAATCGACCAACTTATATAGTGAATTTAAATAATAAAAAAATAGTTCTCGGTGTAAGCGGTTCTGTCGCGGCATATAAATCGGTATATCTCGGTAGGGAACTTTTGAAAAGTGGTGCAAAAATCCGTGTGGCTATGACGACTAATGCAGCGAAATTTATAACACCGTTGACATTCCGCTCCACACTTTCCTCGCCTGTGGTGGTGGATGAGTTCACCGAACCAGATGATTTCAATATGGAACATATATCGTGGTCGCGATGGGCTGATATATTTGTAATTGCACCCGCAACCGCCGATATTATAGCGAAAGCCGCAAATGGTATCGCAGACGATTTTTTGACAACATCGCTGCTCGCTGCAAGATGCCCTGTATTATTTGCTCCCGCTATGAACAGCACGATGTATTCTCATCCTGCGACACAGCGAAATATAAAAAGATTGCGTGAACTCGGCTATTTCGTTATAGAACCCGATACGGGCGATTTAGCCTGTGGAGAATCGGGTGCTGGCAGATTTCCTGAAAACGATACGATAATAAAATATATAGAGCAAATTTTATATACGAGCAATATACTTGCTAACAAAAAAATCCTGATAACCGCAGGACCGACACGTGAATATATTGATTCCGTGCGGTTTATCTCGAATCCATCGACGGGAAAAATGGGATTTGCACTCGCCGATGTATCCAAAAAATTCGGTGCCGATGTTTTACTTATTTCTGGACCGACCGAACTCATTCCACCTTCTGATATCGAAAATATCGATGTAATATCCGCTCAGGAAATGTATGATACTGTTATACAAAATTTCGATGATTTCGATATAATCATAATGACATCGGCAGTTTCAGATTATATGCCATCGAAAAAAATCGCTGGGAAAATGAAAAAAATAACTGATGAACTCGAATTAAAATTGATTCGCACACCCGATATACTCGCGGAACTTGGCAAGCGAAGGAATGACAAAATTCTTATCGGGTTTGCGCTCGAGAGCGATAATATTCTTGAAAACGCACAGAAAAAATTACTCGAAAAAAATCTCCATTTGCTCGTTGCTAATAAAATAAGCTCGAATACAGGTTTTGCATCGGATACAAACGAAGTGGTTTTATTATATGCCGATGGCAATATCGAAAATATCCCGCTTATGAGTAAACGCGAACTCGCGGGTGTGATAATCCAAAAAATAGTGAAACTTATTCGTATGTAATTATTTTTAGTCGATTTTAATGCTCGGTTTGCACACCAGGTGGAATTCGTGGATTGAAATCCAATGTGATGCTTACTCGATGAACATAATCTATCGAGGATACTATGAAAGCGTAATCGACTTGAAATCGCGCAATTTTCAAACCCGCTCCCGCAGTGAAATCTGTTCGGTCGAGACCGAGCCGCGTGAAAAAATGTTTCCAAAATGAAAATTCCACGCCTAAATGAGTATCCATACTAATCGGGTCGATTCCGATAAGTGCGGATTCGCTAGCACCTTCGAAACGCATCTCGAGGTCACCCGATGCGAGCATATCTATTTTATTTTTCCAAACTGGTATCGTGTATACCGAACCGAGTCTCAAAGATGGCAATTTGCTTTCGGAATATCCTGTGCTCCATTTAAGGTGAGTTCCCGTTATATCGAGAACGGTTAGACCGAATTTCAATCTTTCGGATAATTTATACCTAAAACCTAAATCTGCGCCGATTCCAAAATTTGTGTATCCACCGATATTTTGACGAAGAATTTTTCCAGAGATTCCCCACGCGAGATTTTTTGAAATTGGAATCGCTGCACCGATTAAAATAGAATAATCGCCCTCGGATTTCATATCTATAGCGGTAGCATCGACAGGTTCACCGGGATCCCAAACACCATTTCCCTCACCTTCATCGCCGGTTCCAGGAACACCATCGGGACCATAATCATAAAAACCATCCGACCGAGTGAATGGAATATTATCGGTGGCAAGTCTTAAAAGCGATACTGCGAGATAAGTTCCCCATAATTTATCACGATAAGCCAGTGCATCGAGTTGATACATATTTGCATATAGAGCGGAATGCATCATATATAGTTGTGGAGTTATATGTCCTGCGGGAGCGGCAGGATTCCACCAGAATGCTGAGGCATCCTCACCGGCAGCACAATATGCCTCGCCCATTCCAGCGGCTCGAACTCCGACACCGACCTCGAGAAATTCCGCGACATATTTCCCGCCAAATGCTGGAATAATCGAGAATATCATTAAAAACAAAATTATATAATAAAATCTTTTCATAATATTTTCAATTGTATTTAAATTTACATTGCTAAAAAATAAATGCAAACAAAATATTTAATTATTCATATTGGGCTAAAATAAATTTATTCTGGGTGAACTTCTTTTTCAAAAGAAGTTCCCACAAACCCCTTTCAGAAAACTTTTGTATTAATGGCGACCAAAGGTCGCCAGAAAATGTAAAATTATCTAGGATAAGGAATTTGAAGAAATCCTTCTTCTAATAATGGTTTTTCTTAAATATTTTTAATAAAATTAGATTTAAATTTTATCTTGCAAAAATATGTTTTAATAATTATTTTGAATAAAATTATACAGGAGGGAACTATGCGTAAATTCTTGTTCGTTATGTTTATTCTAACTATTTTTGTCAGTATTTTCGCTGCACCCACGACAAAAATCGGTGCAATTGAAACGGAATATCGAATGGGCAAAATCACATTGGATGAGGCGATGACATACAAAGTCTATGTCGTCGTTAATCAAAAATTATTACCGGGAAGATTTAAAAATCTAGCATCTCCTCGTTCGGGAACTCCGATTCTTGTCGAAATCTATCAGCATTTCGATGAATTATCTCCGCAAACACAAGCTTATCTTCGCGCATTGCTTACGAGACCGACAGGGCTGCCGAATACTTACGATACAGCACATTTCAGAATGCACTATGCTCTTACCGGCGGCGATGCTGTCGCTAATGAAACCTATGTGCATAATATGGCTGACAGATTTGAAATCGCATATAATTTCCTGATAACAACGCGAGGATATCTATCTCCACCAACCGATGGTTCCGCCGGTGGCAACAGCAAATACGATGTCTATATAAAAACATTAACAGGCGGTGTTCTCGGATATACTCAACCGGAGGTCGCCGGGTCGTATCCATGGGACGATGCCACAAGTTTTATCGTTATGAGAAAGAATTACACTGTATATCCACCCGAAATCGGCACAATCGAGGTAACATCTGTTCACGAATTTTTCCACGCTTGTCAAATGGCATACAGTTACAATCAACCTGGATGGTTTATGGAGGTCTCATCGGTCTGGATAGAGGATGAAAAATATCCCGATAATGACGATGAACATTATTATCTTCCCGATTTTTTCAATTATCCCTATGTGTCGATTACTCGTGAGCCATCCGACCCGACTTATGGAATTCACTGCTATGCATCTTATATTTTTGGACAATATATTTCAGAGGAGTATGGCGATTCTGCAATGAGGAAAATCTGGGAGGATAATAAATATTCCACTACTTTGACATCGATTCAAAATATAATGTCCGGTTTCGGCACGAGTAGAACCAATGCATTCGCAGAATTCTGGGTATGGAACTATTTCACTGGAAGTAGAAATCTTGCGGGACTTTATCCCGAGGGTGCGACTTACCCGACAATAAGTATCGAAAGAACTCACAGCACTTATCCCGCTAATGGTTCGAGTTCACACGCTCCCGAAGCGCTCGCGAGCAATTATATCGTGTTCAATATACCGACAGGTGCATCGGGACCGTTTTCAATCACATTCGATGGCGCCGATGGCGCAAACTGGGTTGTGCAACTTGTTATCCCTGGAAGTGGAACTTACGACGCCCGCAGAATTTCTCTTAATGGCTATGGTTATGGCTATCTTACACTCGAAGAAAGCGAATATACAGGGCATTCATCATTGATTTTAGTCATCGGCAATGTATCCACAAGCGGCACCGGTTCGAATTATAGTTATCACGCCGATTTCGAGGAAGTCGGTCCATCTTATGACCCGCCGAGAAATCTTGTCGCAGAAAGCGGGCATTCTGGACAAGTGCCATTGAATTGGGATGAACCTATAGGCGGCGGTGTCGGTGGAACTATCGAAATTTCCAACGACGATGGCACAGCAGCAGGTTATGTCCCATGGGACCTTACTGGTTATGGATACGGACATACCGATTGGGAAGCTGCGAAATTCAATGCTGCAAGCGATTGCACATTACAACAGGTAAAAGGTTATTTCATCGGCTCGGGAACCGTTACCATTCATATAGCACAGGACAATGGCGGTGTCCCCGGCGACGATTATACCGGCTCGCCTATCACAACATCTGTAACGAGCTACGATTGGACGACTGTCGATGTTCCAGGTAGTGGAATTCCGCTGCCTGCCGGAGATTTCTGGATTACATACGAAAGATATGCCGATACTCCAGCCTGCGCGATCGATGCAGACACATTAGTTGGAAATCCAAATTGCTTCCACGACGATTTGGATAATTTATTTATGGGTATGGGAGATTATCTACTTAGAGCTGTGGTTACATCGCCATCTACGGGTATTTCTGTAACAGGATATACGATTCACCGTGCAAACATAACAGGCGGACCATACAGTTTTATTGGAACATCCCCTACAGAATCCTATACCGATATGTCGGTTGTCGATGGCACGAGTTATTATTATGTCGTTACAGCAAATTACAGCGATGCCGGTGAAAGCGGATATTCTAATGAAGATATGGCAGTTCCCGGTGCTGGAACAGGTGAAGAATACGATACACTCCTTTACGATGATGGTCTCGTAGATTATGTTACAGCAGGAATCGAGTGGGGATGGCAATGCGCGGTTGTTTTCGAGCCGACTGCTCCTTGTCAACTTATCGCACTTCGCTATCTTACTATACCAGATTCAATAAGCACAGGAGTTTTCGGTATAGGAATGTATCGCTGGACTGGCAGCAGAATCGCCGAACCGATATTCGACCCATTCCCTACGATTTTCAATCCAGGAGTCGATGGTTGGACCGAGGTCGATATGACAGCTTTCGATTTATTTTTTTCGAGTGGATTCGCAGCATCCTATGTATTTTACGACACAACCGCTCGACTCGGTATGGATAATGTCGATGACGACTATTCATATTTTTACAGTCCCGATGCTGAGACCTGGTTCGGTGCAAGTTATAGATTTTATATTCAAGCTGTTGTCAGATATAT
The DNA here is from genome assembly GCA_021162205.1 of bacterium. GTDB lineage: Bacteria > UBP14 > UBA6098 > B30-G16 > B30-G16 > JAGGZE01. The sequence continues at coordinate 10,920 of JAGGZE010000104.1, read as the reverse complement.
CGATACGAGCGAGACATATACAGTTTCGGGACAGGTTTTACTATCTGGCGGCAGTGGCGGTTCTCCTCCACCGACAGACCTTTCGGGAAGTATCGTCAGAATTATCGAGACCAGTGATGCCGATACTACCGATGTCGATGGAAATTACTCTATCGAACTGCCATCGGGAGTTTATACTGTCGAAGCCTGGCATCCGGGGTATGTTCCACAGGATATCTCTGTCGGTCTTACAGAAAATGTAACCCAGAATTTCTCCCTGATACCGATTAACACACCATTAAATTCTCCGAGAAATCTAATGGCATACAGTTATATGGATAGTTCTGTTCTGTTGACCTGGGACTCACCTATCGGTTCTCCGGGAACTTATGAAAAAATTTATTATTTCGACCCGACTGCCGATACGATTCGATATATGGATAGTCTTTCCGCGGGGGACATTTTCGATACTCGTTTTGATGTATGGTTCCCATGCACATTGACAACGGCTGGAATTATGTTTTATAGCACAGGTTCATATCCCGATGTCTCGCTTCATATCTGGGCGGACGATGGCACTGGCTACCCCGATATCGGCACCGATTTAATCGATTCTATGGTCATTTCACCGACACCCGATTCGGCTGGGTATGTCCAGTGGACAACAATAGATTTCTCGACTGAGCCCTTAGTTATATGGCCCGGACAATCTATTCACTTGGGTATTAGAAATCTTTCCGCCAATCATCCATCGGTTACAGCATCCAGCTCCGAAGCGACCTATGACCCCGCTGTTAGTAGATATTACTCGAATTCGGCGAGTGCCTGGTTCGACTGGGGCGAAGCATTCGAATATATCGAGGTTTCTTATTTTGAAAGCACTATGCGTCTTGCACCGACGACGATTGCGAATCGTGAATATATACCGGTCAGCAAATTGCGAACCGAGACATTTTCACCGTATTCGATATTCGTATCACCTTCGTTCGCACCCGAATCACAGGCACTGGCACTCGAATCATCGGGAGATTTACTCGCTCCATTCGAATCCGAAGGACTTACAGAATATTGGATTTATCATTCGACATCGGCAAGTGGTCCATTCGGTTATATCGGCACCTGCGCAGATTTAGATTCGCTCTATTATCTCGATGAATATGTGGAAAATGGAGTTTTGAACTATTACTATGTCATTGCATCTTATGACCATGGCAATTCCGACCCATCGGATACGGTATCGGCTCTTCCGCTTGCCTGGAATGATACCGCCTGGGTGCTTCTTATCGATGACGATGGCAGCAATTATATGATTCTCAGCGATGGCACATATCCCGATGACGAGGGAATTCCGCTTGCACAAATACTTTTAGACCTCGATGTTCCATTCAATGTTTTGGAATTGCCGCCCGGATATTTTGTAGGTAGCGCAGGACTCGCCGATTATCAAGCGGTTATATGGAATTGTGGCATCGGATATACTGGTGGATGGACATTGAGCGATTCCGAACAAGCGAATATCGAAACTTATTTGGATGGCGGTGGACAGTTTGCATTATTCTCGCAGGATTTCATCTATGACATCTATGGTGGAGCGGCTACTACATTCTCGACTGGCGAATTCATATACGATTATCTCGGAATATCGCATGTTACACAGGATGCCTGGACTATTCACGGCGATACATCGGGAACATTTACAGGGTATGATTTCGCCGATGGACAGACATTCGGCGTAACCAATCTATATACCAATTGGCAAGTATTCCCAGATTATTTGATGTCGTTTCTCGGCGATACGATGATGTCTTTATATGTATCAGGTGTCGGTGGACCTGTCGGTGCTGTTTATGAGGATGCTGGTTTCAAAACCGCATTTCTCGCCTGCACACCGTTCGCTATGGTCGATGGCACAGGTTCCAACACGGTTCAGGAATTTATCAGAAGATTGTTATTCGGCTATTTCGGTGTTCACAATCCGTATGTTACGATGCACTACGACCTCTGCGCCGGCTGGAATCTTTTATCCATACCGGTGCAGCCAGCCGATAGTTCCACCGATGTCGTGTTCCCAGGAAATAGTGCGGTATATGGTTTCGATGCAGTAGGCGATACATTCTTTACCCCGACAATAATCGAACCAGGTAAAGGATATTTTGTCCTATTCGACTCGCCGACATCGTTCGATGTTTCCGGTGTAGAACTCGATACGGTAATACTGAACTTGAATGGTATATGGAATCTTGTCGGAGTGCCTTGGGAAATTAGTGGCAGCATATCTTTCGACGAAGCATCGTTCACACCGAATAATTTCTATGCAAACTCATATTTTGGGTTTTCCAATGAAGAGCAGACATATATTCTTCCTACTACTGCCATAGTTGGACAGGGTTATTGGGTAGCGGTTAGCGGCAATTGCATATTCGATTTTCCCTGTGCAAGTGGAATGATGGCATTATATGGTAAATCGGGTGCTTATGGAATGCCACCTGCTCCGCCTTATGTCGATGTTCCGAAAGAAGCATCTATCGGAAACATTTATCCGAACCCATTCAATAGCGCTTGCGCTTTGAATATTACCATTCCCGAAGATGAGATGGTGAAAATCTCGGTGCGGGATATTTCCGGAAAACTCTTGTTCGTTCGAGACCGAATGCTTAAATCAGGTAATCATACACTTCGATGGAATGGCACTAATTTGGATGGTTCGACTTGTCCATCGGGTGTCTATATGGTTACTGTTCGGATGGGAAATCGAGAAGTTCAGCGGCGAGCATTGCTTGTGAAATGATATTATAGAGAATGCAAAATTAAATCGCACATTTCGGTGTGTGGATTGCCAAGTTTTTGAATAGATTGGAAATTTAATTTAATAAGGGAGAAAAGTATGGGAAACTTTTTAGCAATGGCACAGCAAAGTGGACAACAACAGGGAAACCCGATTATAGGTTTTTTACCGCTGATACTTCTCGTAGTAATTTTCTATTTTTTCATTATAATGCCTCAGGGTAAAAAGCGGAAGCAACATCAGGAAATGTTGAGCTCGCTTCAAAAGGGCGAACGAGTCCTTACTACTGGTGGAATTATCGGAACAGTGGTCGGTGTCGATGATGAGAAAGTGGTTATCAAAGTCGGCGATGGCACGAAACTCGAAATCGCTAAGGGATTTATCTCACAGAAATTGCAGCGAATCTAAGTCTGTCGAAAGTCGGCAGGTGTCGATTAAATCCAAATGGATAAGATGGCGAAAACAGCAATTTTCATGTGGGGGTTCAAAATTTTGAATCCCCACATGATGAGATATTAAAATTTCTTTATAAATCAAAAGTGCAAATTATTGTTAGAAAAAAATCTCACAAAGAGTGTGGGAACGGTCTCCCGACCGTGATAACCGACATCGGGAGATGTCTCCTACAATCCGCACATTCATCTGGCATCCTGACAAATCAATCTCATCGGGAATATATTTTGTGCGTGCTAGGATGGCGGATGGATGGACGATAACAAAGAGGATTGTGTATTTGAAATAGATTTCTGAACCGGTTCTGGGAATGTCTCTGTATCTCGCACCGCAGGTCGGGAATTGAATGATTAAACATGATAACTGGTGGAGTCTTCGGTTCTTTTCAAATGGTGAAAATTTATTTTGATTAATCGGGCGTTGCAGGGAATGTCCCGACTTGTCGGGATTCAGAAAAAAGCAACGCAAAGAAAACACCCGAAGGGGTGCTATGATAATTATAAATGGAAAAATAGTTCTGCCGAATGTAGATGAACCGGTAGATTGCGATATACGAGTAAATAGCGGTAAAATAGTCGAAATCGGCGCGAAATTAGCTCGTAACGATGAGATTTTAGATGCCGAAGGATATATTGTGCTTCCCGGTGCAATCGACCCACATACTCATTTTGACGACCCCGGATATACAGAGAGGGAAGATTTTTACTGCGGGACATCGGCGGCGGCATCGGGCGGAATCACGACGATAATAGATATGCCCTGCACATCTGTTCCGCCTGTGACAAATCTCGATAATTTTCGTGAAAAACTCGCCGCAATCGAAAATAAGGCGGTAATCGATTTCGGATTATATGGCGGTGTTTCGGGGCAATCATTCGAGCAAAATTTTCCCGAAAACATTATCGAACTCGCACCATTCGTTCTCGGTTTCAAAACTTATTTCATCTCTGGAATGGGGACATTCGCACGACTGAACCATTGGCAATTCGAACAAGTTGTTCGCAAGGCAATCGAGTTGCAAATTCCCGTGCTTGTTCATGCCGAGGATTTTGACTATATCGACTATGCGACGAAAATCGCTCGTGCGAATGGCGATAAACCATATGATTATTATCTCTCCCGTCCTGAAATAGCCGAGGTTATCGCTGTGCAGGATATTTCGGCGATTGTTGAAAATATTTTATCGCAACCGAAATATGCCGATATTGTCGAAAAAAGCGGGATTAAACCTGTGCATATAGTCCATATCTCGACAGCAAAATCTATCGAAATTATTTCTGGGAAATCAATAACCTGCGAGACAGCGCCTCATTATCTCGCATTCGACCTCGACGATTTTGTGAAAATCGGTTCGCCACTTAAAGTTACACCTATCGTAAAATCATCGGGAAATCGAGAATATTTGTGGGAATATCTCGCGAATGGCGAAATCGATTTCGTTGCATCCGACCACGCTCCCGCACAGAAAAATGAAAAATTCACCGGTTCGATATGGACAGATTATTCGGGAATTCCTGGAACAGGAACTCTTTTGCCATACCTGTTTTCCGAAGGATACATTAAAGAGAAAATCTCGCTTAAACGACTCGTCGAAGTCACATCGTCGGCAGCGGCGAAACGATATGGGATATATCATCGCAAGGGTTCGATAGAAGTCGGTAAGGATGCCGATTTTGCGATTATCGACCCGAACTCGAATTGGAAAGTCGATGGTGAAAAATTTTACTCGAAAGGGAAAATAACGGCATTCGATGGCTACACTTTTCACGGGAAAATCGTAAAAACGATAGTTCGCGGGAAAATTGTCTATGATTATGATGAGGGCATTATTGCTCCCGCAGGATACGGCGATAATATTGCTGCCAATATGAATTCTGAATGAAAAAGATTCGAGCGCACGAGTATTTTATCTGTGCGCTCGAATATTTTCAACAGCGATAGAAAAGTGTATTCGGCTATTTAACAAGAATAATTTTTTCCGATGCAGAATATTTTTGTGTCGAAATTTTTACGAAATAAACTCCACTCTGGAACTTCGACATATCGATTTTAAGATTGTGCCTTCCCGCTTCGAACGAACCACCTGCGAGTGGGACAGATACGACTCTTCCCGAAATGTCGAGCACTTCCGCACGAATTTGCGCAGGTTCTGGCAAATCGAACGGCACGAGCGTAATCGAATTGAATGGGTCGGGATAGTTTTTATGAATGGCGAATGCAGATGGTTTGACGTTCTTTTTATCCTCGACAGAGACCGTTGCATCGTAGAGTGTTCTGAGCGCCCATGAATCCCAGCAGAATGATGGACCTGTTGTCGGGTCGCTATAAAAATCAATGAATGGTGCGATAGTTGTATGTTTACTTTTTCCACCGCCTCCAAACATACTACCGAGATGAACCGTATATATTCCCGGACCAATTATATCTAGAACATGGGTCGGAAATTCTGCGCCTTCCACAGTTATTTGCAATTGACCGGCGATTGGAACATCTAATATATTAAGCCAAATTTCCATATCTTCCCAGAATATATTATCGCCCATATCTCCCATAAATACTTGCAGTTCGCCGACACCGAAACCTCGTGGACAGATATATGCAGGCATCATCGACAGGTCAAAATTCTCGAGACCTGCATTATCGATATAATATGTTTCTCCAATTATGCCAGGATTGAATTCATCAAACAAATAATCTGTCCATCCAAACGATGCGTTTGCATAAGCGATACCGTTCGAGGGTGAATCGATTGTATAGGCATGTTTACCCCTTGCTTCCACAGAAATCGTATATCCACCCCAATGGTCGTCGTTGTGGATTTTATATCTACCAGTGCCGCCGGTAGGTGTTGTATAAACACGCCTTCGATTTTCCGGGTCGTATCCATAGGAACCTGGATTGTTCCAGTTCCATATTTTTCTTCGCACCCATTTATTCGGCGGTGGAGACGATGCCGTATCTTCCCAAACTGTGATATTTCCACAATTCATTCTATTGCTTACGCTGTCCGGAAATCCGATTACAATCTGGTCGCCGGGAGGAACATTCACAATAAGTGTCTCACAGTATGTAGAAAATTTTTGCTTCTTGAATATAACACCGCTTCCATCGACATTGGTTTGTTCTTCTGTGCTATCTGCAACAAGAGAATCTATTTTTGCCTGATATTTCGCTCTATTGGCTGCGTTGTTGTTATCCCAATACCAGTTTCCATTATATTGCAAACTGCACACAGCGGATGAGCCTGCCGACATACAAGCTAACATCCCACGATACCATTCCGCAATATTATGTTTGGTCGCTATGCAGGATATAATCCATGCGCGATATGCTTCCTGTGCTTTTCTCACCGCTTCATCATAAGAATCACCGGCGGCGAGTCTCGCTAATTTTTCACTAAGATATTTATCCCATGGGGCACCATCCGAACCATATGCGGGAACAGATGTTCCTGCATTAGAATTTCCACGAATTCTCGTTCCCTTTTTCGGTCGCAGCCCGCGGCGGAGAACTGTCGCGGTGGAACCACCATAGCATTCCACAAATTCATCCTCGATTTCAAGCTCCATCGAATCGATAGACGAGTCGATTATCATCTGTTGAAATGTCAATAGTGTTTCGGCAGGCAAGGATGTTCTGCCATAAACCCAATCGTTCCAAATGTATATGCTGCCACCCGGTGAACCGTGTTCATCGAAAAGTTTTTGAACCTTTGCTTTTTTCCCAGCGCGATGACATGCAGCTACCTTTCTCGCAATTTCCTCATGTGCTTGACGAATGTTGTTCTTATCGCAAGGGTCGAGTGCAGCGCTCGATAGACTGTCGGGTTCCCGCGATATTCCGCTGAAACCGTATAGAGCGTGAATATTTTCGGGGCAATAGCCATTTGCGAGCTTATGTTTATACATCATCAGCAATTTTTTCCAATGACGCATTTTTTCACCGCCGCTCACGATGACAGCGAATTTACAGGAATCGCAATCGTCTGTTGTTTCTTCCTCGATATAGGGACGATATAGCAAACCGCTGCCACAATCTCCTGGCAAAACAACTCGATAGGAAAGCACATTTAATATAACAAGTGTATCGCCTGCATCGAGTGTGTCATCATATCCGACGACTGCCTGCAATTCGAGATAGCCACCACATTCAGCTTCACCTGTTGGAATGATGCCTGAAAGTTTCGCTTTTGTATGTGGCGGCATCGGCTCTTCCTTAGTCCAGGTATAGTAGAAATGAACGAGCATAGAATCGGCGCTCGATGTGAAATCCCCTTTTACGCAAACTATTGTTCCATCGAGTGCGAGTAAATTAGCATAAATTTCAGGGACATCGTAACATTGCGCTGTGGATGTTGAAAAACCGATGAGAATTAGAATTGCGGCAATAAATGAAACAGCAATCTTCGTTTTATTCATAAAATCCTCCTTTTATATTTTTAACATTATATAAATTAAAAGACTTAATGCAAGAAATATTTTACAAAAAATTCTATTTGATGATATTACAAATGATGTAATTATTAAAAACATATCCAAAATATAAGCTTAAAAATCAACGCATGACAAAAATCTAATCTGCTCGAAAATGCCTCGACATTAATGTCCACAAGTGCCAGAGTCTAATAATATATTGAAATGTTTTTTAATATCATTCGAATTGCGTAATATATATCGATTATTCAGCATAACTGTCGGTGTGGAATGTATATTTAATTCCTTGCAAAGTTTAGCATTATTTTTTAGCATAGTATCACTATACTTGCTAATCAGCTTATCTATTTCATCCGACTTTAATCCTGTTATGCTTATGCAGCTATCGTTATTTGCCGATATATTATAACAATGTATATAGTCCCAGAATTTTTCGGGAAAATATTTTTGTATAATAATTTGACGCTTGGACTCGGTAATTTCACTTCTTCCGTGAAACGCATCGAACTTACCGGTAGTATCATTATATTTAACAACATAATGCAATTTTATATTATCGATATTCAAATCGACAAAATTTTTCACGAACAATGATTCCTCCAAAGCTTTTGAAAATGGACATTTTGCCATCACAAATATATCGATTTTCCCTTCCCGCTCGACTCTATCTAATATAGCACCCGAAGGATATGTATTCGGGTCGGCGATATATATACTATCACCATCGAGTCGACAGGGCAACATATACGAACCGAATTTTTTAAATGCTGGATACTGCTTTATACTATTCGAAATTATATATACGGGAAGAGAATTTATTTCTGTAATCGGTTTTTCGCTTCCCTTCGATACCGAATAATGTGAACTTTTTGCCTGAAATTCAGGTTTAATATCATCGTTCAATTTGGAAATAATCTCTTCCGATTTTTCATCTCCATACGGAATATATATAGTTTTTATATTTCCTATTTCATTTTCCAAAAATCGTATTAGACCAAATGATGAACTGCCGTATTTTATCGTATCGGGAACGATAGCCGTAAGCGTTACAAGCGGCGCTTTTCTATACTGGCATTTCCCATCGACACAACTCGTTATATATCCTGTTTTCGGTGGGCATTCTACATCGCTTCGACATTTCATTTCTGAGACTTTTGAAACAAGCGAATTATTTAATATTGTATATAATGTCGGGAAATCGCCCATCCAATCTCGAATTTTAATACCGTTTATCAATATAGTCGGCGATGCATCGATATTTAGACTATCTGTTAGATGTGCCTCGTCGATTGCCAGTGTATAACCCTTCTTTTTGATATATTTAGTCAACTTTTTTTTATTTATTCCACATATTTCCACATCGCTTTCCCACAAAGTATCGCCGAAATGACTGTTCCTACTCGATAGGTAACACCAGAATTTTTCGGGAAAATATTTCATTATAATAATTTGCCAAATATTTTCATCGACCTCTTTCTGGCCGTGAAGTGAACGAAAACTTTCGGACTCGCTATCGTAATCGAGAATATAATGAATTTGAACATCGATTTGTTCAGCTAATTCGGGATGTTGAGAAATCAAATTATATATTTGTGTTTCAGCCGTCGTGCCATAAGGACATTTCGACATAACAAACAAATCGAGCGTTACATTGTTTGCGAAACCGACCGAAAACAAAAAAAGTAATATCATCATCGATTTGTCGATTTTCATTTTAATCTCCTTTATAAACTTAAAATTATTTTGTTTATATCACTTATGAAATCGTTTTTCCCGAAAATTTTTGAATTTCTGTATAAATTTTTGCAGCCAGCCGAAACCCGAAAAACGTTCCTCGAAAGTAACACGATACAACATAATCATCGCAATAACAAATAGCACAGCATTCCCGCTCCACATACCGACCACAGGCGAAACTATACCTCTATCTGCGAGTTCCTCGCCGCCGATTAGAAATGCCCAGTATAACAGAAAAAATCCAAATGAAAGACCGACAGCAATACCGAGACCACCCTTTCGCGTCCAAGCTCCAACAGGTGCACCGACAAGCAAAAATATTAGACATGCTAATGGAAGCGAATATTTCTTTTGATGTTCCGTAGCAAGCTTGCGGATTCGATACAGTGCATTTTTTATCCTGAATTTCATCTTACGGATTTCGATATATCGCTTTCGTTCGATAATCATCGCTCGCCGCACCGACGACGATGTTAATTTGCTATTGTATCTTCTCGGGATGAAAATCGAATCGATTGCCCCGGTGATAATTTTTCTGATTCGCTGTCTCGATTTATTCAAAATTGTTTCCTGCTCGACAATTTTCGCTTTAATCATCGCAATGGAAAGTTCTCTATCGCCACGATGTTTGACATTCGCGTCGCCGAGTTTAGTGCCGAGGTCACTTATATTTATCACCTGCTTGTCGAATTCCGCAAGAGTATATCTTGTCGGGTCGTCGGGGTCGATATCGTGAATCACTCCATTATATAATGTGAATTTAATCGCATCGGCATCGTTATCGTAATGAATTTCACCCTCGGGAGCGGTAATCGTTCGCGGCTTGCCACCTGTTCGTTTCTCGTATAAAGTAACCCCATACAGTTTCTCGGATTTATCATCGATTCTATCTATATATAGAACTATTCCAGGAAATTCATCTATAAAAATACGAGCTTGAAGCACCGCCATCGGTTTTTTCCTGTGAATTTGCGAAAACAATATTTTAGATTCAAAATTTGTATTCGGAACAATTTTATCACCGAATAAAATCATTACAATCGACAGCAAAGCCATAGCAAATGCCGCAGGGATTAACATCCGCCAGAATGGAATCCCTAAGGATTTCGCCGCAGTTATTTCCCTGTCTTGCGAAAATTTTCCGAAAACCATCAAGGATGCCATCAGCGCAGCCATAGGCATAGCAAGCAAGAACATCCACGAAAGATTATACACGAAAAGTTTCCCGACAGCAAATACAGGAACACCCTTGGCAATTATTAAATTCAAAATTTTAAGTAGAAAATCCAGAATAAGAACAAATAATATAACCGTTAGCGAACCGATAAACGGCGGTATCAGTTCACGAATTATGTATCTATCTAAAACTTTCATCCCACCCCTTCGGGTGTCTTTTATGCGTTGCGTCCCTTCCAACAAAGTCGGGACATTCCTTTGCAACGCCTGATTATTCAAATAAATTATAAACTATATATATAACCGAATGGTTTTCTCAAAATCCTTTTTTAGAAAAGCTTGAATATTTTCTAACAC
>JAGGZE010000131.1 GCA_021162205.1 bacterium | reverse complement strand
CCGATGGTGGAACTCGAATATTTCGCTCCTGCTGGCAGGAAAATTTACGCGAAACTCGAGGGCAATAATCCCGCAGGCAGTATCAAGGATAGAATCGCACTGTCGATGCTCGAAGCGGCAGAAAATGAAAATCTGCTTACATCGGAAAGTATCATTGTCGAGCCGACCAGTGGCAATACAGGAATCGGTCTCGCATTTGTATCGGCAGCGAAAGGATATAAGTGCATAATCGTTATGCCGGAGAATATGTCTGTCGAAAGAAGGAAAATGCTCGAATATCTCGGTGCTAAAATTGTTTTAACTGCTGCGGCATCTGGAATGCAAGGTGCAATCGACAAGGCGAATGAAATCGTTTCAAATACAAAATATGCTTATATGCCCGACCAGTTCTCGAATCCCGCGAATCCGACGATTCATCGCGAGACCACCGCTCCCGAAATAGAGAGCCAACTCAATCTAATACCTACAGCATTCGTTGCAGGAGTCGGCACTGCGGGAACGATTATGGGAGTAGCACAGTATTTCAAAATCGACAGGCAGGCAAATGTAAAAATTATAGCGGTCGAGCCATCGGAATCTGCTGTTCTGTCGGGTCTGCCGAAAGGGAAACATAACATTCAGGGTATCGGTGCAGGTTTTGTCCCGCCGATATTCGACAGCGAACTTGTTGATGCAATCGAAAAAATTTCCACCGATGAAGCGTTCGAGACATCCAGAGCATTGGCGAAAAAAATGGGAATATCTATGGGAATTTCATCTGGAGCAAATCTTGCAGGAGCGATAAAAATAGCGAAACAATTACCGCCTGAATCGATTATAACAACAGTTTTCCCCGATAGAATCGATAGGTATTTATCTGTGATATAGGAATATGAAGAAAATATTTTTTCAAATAATTTTAATCGTTCTATCGATAATTGTCGGCAATTCTTTTGGTCGGGAAATCGCAAGGTTCACAGATGTCGATGGCAATATTTTCGCATTGCAGCCGATGACCACCGTTCCTCGACCGACATTGCTATTTCTCGATTGCAATGGTGCGAGAGACGAGGATATCGATACATCGAGGTTCGTCTACGATTCACTTCACTGGAATATCGCTGTCTGTGGAAGTTCTCGCAATCATCGTGAACCGATATCGAACGAGACCGATATTTTGGTGCTGCTCCATCGATTGTATTCGTATTCGATTGTCGATAGCAAAAAAATTGTTCTGTTCGGTTTTTCGGGACAGGGTGCGCAAGCACTCGGCACGGCATTGCGTCATCCGCAGTATTTCGCTGGGATTATCACCGAATGCGGCCACCACGGACTCATCTATAATCCCGATTTCAAAGGTGCTTATGGAATACCTGTTGTTCTAATCACCCGCGAGAACGATTGGAATCGCGGCTGGAACGAGATAATGGCACAAATTTTTTCCGACAATGGAATTAATGTAAAATTGATAATGACATCGGGCGAACACCATATCGGCGATGCGAGGGAACTTTACGATGCCTGCGAGATTATCGATTCGCTTCTCGAACGAGATATAATCCCTCACTTTTGAAATCGAAATTTTTTAGAAATTTTTCAGCATTGGCAAAATTTTTCACAGCATAGCAGTAGACACATCCTCGCGGGCAGGTGTCGTAAGCGCCTATATCGACAGATTTTGTGCAAAGGCAATTTTTGCGTTGTCCGGAATCTTTTAGATGCGATAGCGCTCTCCCTGTCGATTTCGAAATCCAGTCGCTATCGATGCAAGCACCATCCGGGATACCGAATTGTGCAAGTTCGCTACCCATCGAGCAGGCTTGGATTCTCTGTCCATTCGATTCGGCGATTTCGGCAATTTCTTTCAGCATATTTCGAACATCTCGATTTTCGAGTAAATCAGTTTCGAGATTTATCCCGGCATTTTTCATTCTTCGCAACGCAGAACTATACGGTGTCATCAAACTGACGATTACCCGCGATGTGTATCCTTTCGATTGCGATGAGATTTTATCGAAAATTTCGATATGCCGAGCGGGATTATATTCATCGGTAATGATAATCGGGTCGTATCGCAATGCCATTCTATCCGAACCGATTTTATCCGAAAATTGTTGAAACCTTTCGATAGAATGCTCTATATTTACAGGATATTGTTCCATTGGAGCGGAATATCCCGTTATTGTCCAGAGGAAAAAAATATCGTATTCTTTCGCAAGTTCATCCAAAAACGGCAACATCGGCGAGCCATCTCTTGTCCAGAACACTATTGCATCGACATCATTTGGAGCAAGCGAAACTTTTTTCACTCGATTTCGATTAAATGGATTGCGAACTAAAACATAATTTTTATGAATCCGTTCGATGAACCATTTCGCATAGAACGATGGAATATCGGTTCTTCTCGATGCGGAAATTATTTGTCTATTATTTTCGGGGAAAAGCGTCGATTCGTTATGTTTTAATACCTGTGGCATAATGGAACAATAAAATATTAAACACTCATTAGCCAAAAAATAATTTTGGAATATTAAACTCGAAAGTTCCAATTATTTTGCGAGAATAAATCTGTGAGATGGACCGATTATTTCTATCCTTTTGTTTTTATGCCAATTCCATGCGGTTCTGATAATAGTTTCGAGGTCGGAATATTCGGGTGTCCATCCGAGAATATTTTTGATTTTTTCGGAACTTGCCACAAGTTTAGGCGGGTCGCCTTCTCTTCTATCACCCTCGACAATAGGGATTTTGTGACCTGTAATCTCGCGAACCATCTTGATTACATCGAGCACGGAAAAACCTTTGCCGCTGCCGACATTGAGAGCGAGTCCCGAACCGTCGGGTTCGCGTTCGAGAAGCCATTCGATTGCTCGCACATGAGCATCCGCAATATCTACGATGTGAATGTAGTCGCGGATACAGGTGCCATCGGGTGTATCGTAGTCCATACCATAGACGACAACATGGTTTTCATCGCCCAATGCAACATCCAAAACCTTTGGAATTATGTGGGTTTCAGGGACATGCAATTCGCCGAATTTTCCATCGGGGTCGGCGCCAGCAGCATTGAAATATCGCAGCACAAAATATGAAAAACCGTGGATTTTGCCAGTGTCGTTTATCATTCGCTCGATTGCGAGTTTTGTGAAACCATAGACATTATCGGGATTTAGCGGATATTCTTCAGTAACGGGCATTTTCGCAGGACTGCCATAGACCGATGCAGTGGATGAAAATAGAATTCTATTCACTCCATATTGAAGCATAATTTTCAGGATATTTAATGTTCCTGAAATATTATTTTCATAATAGAAAAGCGGTTTTGCGAAAGATTCGGGGACAAGACTTTTTGCCGCGAGATGTATCACAGCATCGATACGATGCGATGCAAAAACATCTTCCAGCCGTTCGGTTTCGAGAATATCGCCATAGATAAATGGACCCGAAACAAGTTCTTTATGACCGGTGGAAAGATTATCATAAACAAAAGTCCGATAACCTTTCGCCCGAAGCATAGCGGTAACATGACTGCCGATATATCCTGCACCGCCTATTATGAGAACAGTTGCACTCATACCATAACTCTTTCTTTCTATAAATTTTTTAAAATCTAAATTTTATGTCGTCTTTATGCAAGCATTTTTTTATAATTTGTTATAATAATTATTTTTTAGATATATAACTTTAAGAATAACAATAAGTTATTTTACCTTCCAAAATTGTCGATAGAATTTAACAATCTGAAAGGAATTAATAAAACAGCAAAAAATACCGATTAAACATATCGATTAAACATAATGAAGCCAATTATGTGGGTCGTTGCCGCCCTCGACTATATCGAAAAATTTCTTCTGAAGTTTTTCTGTAATCGGTCCGCGTTTCCCTGTGCCGACAGCGATTTTGTCAACACTGGCAATCGGTGTGATTTCCGCCGCCGAACCTGTGAAAAATACCTCATCGGCAGTATAAAGAAATTCTCGCGGAATCAAGGATTCTCTGACATCATAACCCATTTCCTTGGCGATTATCATAACCGAATCTCTTGTAATACCTGCAAGAACAGATGCTCCAAGCGGAGGAGTGTAAATAATACCATCGATTATCACGAAAATATTTTCGCCGGAGCCCTCGGAAACCCAGCCATTGATATCCAAGGCAATGCCTTCGGTGTAGCCCTCGGTAATCGCTTCCATCTTGATAAGTTGCGAATTCATATAGTTTGCACCAGCTTTCGCAGTGGCGGGAAAAGTATTCGGCGCCATTCTGTTCCAGGTGGAAACTTTTACATCGACACCTTTCTCCAATGCCTCGGGACCGAGATATTTGCCCCATTCCCAAACAGCTATAGAGACTTTAACAGGACAGGGAAATGGATTCACTCCCAAAGTATCATATCCTCGATACACCAATGGTCGAATGTAGCACGATTCGAGTTCATTTTTGCGAATCGCTTCTTTCATAGCATTTTCGAGTTCATCTTTTGTGAATGGAATTTCCATTCGATAGATTTTTGCAGAATTGAAAAGCCGCTTCGTGTGTTCTGGAAGACGGAATATCGCCGTGCCTTTGGGTGTTTTGTATGCTCGTATCCCCTCGAAAACAGATGTGCCATAGTGAACCACATGGGAAAGAATATGAATTTTAGCATCTTTCCACGCTACGAACTCGCCATCCATCCAGATATAATCTGCCTCTTTGAACGCCATCGGAAAACCTCCTATATGAAAATTGTTTGGTTTTTCTTTCTCACTTCTTCTATACCCATTGAAATGTATACCCATTTAATTACATTCTTCCAATCGCTCCGGCGCGATGATTTTGTTTATTTTATCTCTGACTTCTTGCGCTTTGTCTTTGTTCTCATCATTGCAAAGCCAGGGTATGATGTTGTCGTCTTCGCTAATATATTTCTTAAATTCATTATCGAGTTCCACAGCTTCATCGAAAAGTTTACAGTTCTGCAAGTGCTTGCTTTGCAATTTCAATTCCGTTTTTTGCATATTCATAGTCAGGATTCAATCGCAGTGCTTTTTCACAATCTTTTATTGCATCGTTATACCATTTTCTCTTTTCTTCCTTTGTCTCTGCGTAGTCGCCTTTTCTCAGTTTTGCAACGCCGCGGTTGCTGTATGCTTTTGCATAATCTGGTTTCAATTCGATTGCTTTGGTATAATCTGCGATAGCGTCATCGTAGTCGCCTTTATCATCCTTTGCATTGCCGAGGTTGATGTATGCGTCGGCTTTGTCCTTATCATCGGTGTAAAGTTCGATTGCCTTATTAAAATCTGCAATTGCGCCATCGTAATCGCCTTTATCATCCTTTGCATTGCCGCGGTTGTTGTATGCGTCGGCTTTGCCCTCATTATCGACGAAAAGTTCGATTGCTTTGGTATAATCAGCAATAGCGCCATCGTATTCGCCTTTATCATCCTTTGCAATGCCGCGGTTGTTGTATGCGTCGGCTTTGTCCTTATCATCGGTGTAAAGTTCGATTGCTTTGGTATAATTTGCAATAGCATCTTCATAATTTTTATTAAAATAAGAGGTTATACCCATAATAAACCACTCATCTGCAGTAAGCGAACCAACTGGTTTCTTATTTATTTCAATATCAGCTTCTTTTGCAATTTTCTTGTTTTCATCAGTAGCTTCCTTGAGATCGATGTTCTTTGCTTCTTTTATTGAAGTATCTAAATTTTCTACAGTAGCTTTACCTTCCTCAATTTTTTCTTTCATTTCTTGAATTTTTTTCTCCATTTCTTGTTTAGCTTTTTCAAAGTTATCTTTTGTATTTTTGAGATTTTCTTGTGCATTAGCAACTTCCTTTCTATAATCATCTATTGATTTCTTATATCCAGCA
The DNA here is from genome assembly GCA_021162205.1 of bacterium. Taxonomy (GTDB): domain Bacteria; phylum UBP14; class UBA6098; order B30-G16; family B30-G16; genus JAGGZE01. Next base: position 2,280 of record JAGGZE010000131.1, on the reverse strand, counting down.
AGTTGTCTTAACCCTAAAAAACCACCAATACCCAAAAGAGAAATTAAAATAATGATGAAAACATTTTGGTAAGTATGAATGGATTTAATTGCCTTCATTGCTTCATTATAAGTCTCTTTTTCCACCGTCACTGTATTTTCATCATCGGCAACTTTCACAATGACCGTATCGGTATTATTCACGATGACCGTGTCCCTTATGACAACGGTATCTACTTTTTGGGAGTTGGTCTGCGCTCCCGCGAGTGCCGCAAATGTCAGCACGATGAAGAGAATTTTTATCGATGTTTTCATTTTCATATCTATAAGGTAATTGTAAAAAAAGTTCATGCAATAAATAGTTTATTTGCGATAAACAATTTTCTTCCTCACTATTTTTCAAGGATTTTTCCCGATTTTTTCTGCCAATTCGATAATTCTTTGTGCCCGTGCTACAACGGGCGGGTCGAGCATTTTTCTGCCCAATGCAACCACGGCATTACCTTTTTTCTGTGCCTCCTCGAATGCCGAAACCACTTTTTTCGCATACTCGATTTCATCGTGTGTCGGATTGAATATTTCGTTGATAATCTCGACCTGCGATGGATGAATTGCTCCCTTTCCATCGAAACCGAGTTCTTTCGCCTCGAGTGTGGAATTTCGCAAGCCCTCGATATCATCGATATCGCTCCAGACAGTATCCGATGCCTGAATACCGGCGGCTTTCGCACCGAGAACCACCATACTTTTCGCGACGAACTGCTCTTTGCCCTCACGAGTGCGTTGAGCACCGATATCGCGAGTAAAATCCTCCGCTCCGAATGTCAGCATAACAACATTCGGCGATGCCGAAGCGATTTCATAAGCATTCCAGACGCCTTTCGCACTCTCGATTATGGGCATATAGAAAATTTCCTTATCGATGTCGTGTTTCGATTTTATTTCAGCGACGATTTCATCTACAATAAGGACATCGTCGGCGCTCTCGGTTTTTGGAATAAATATCGCATCGGGTAAAGCGGGAACGCTCTCTTCGAGGTCGTCTCGTCCAAATGGTGATGACATTTGATTTATCCGCACAGTTTTTTCCGTCCCGCCGAAATCGACATTTTTCAATATCTCGCGAACGAGTATCCTTGTGTCGAATTTCTCCGATGGCGGCACGGAATCCTCGAGGTCTAAAATTATGCAATCCGCACCGAAAAGAAAAGCATTCTGCGAAAGGTATGGGTTGTTTCCCGGCATATAGAGTCTGCTTCTTCGAAGTCTTTGAAATTTCATTTCGCTGCCTCCTTCGCTGCACGGATTACGGCTTCGACACGAGCGCGGAGCACATAGGGCAAAGCGCCATCATCGACAGCGGAGAATTTGCCAGAATTTATACCGAACGATTTCGCCGTGTTCGTTATCACTGCGCGAATTTGTTCGCCATAAAGTCTTTCTACACTCGTTTCGAGTTCGATTTCGATATTTTTTTTCTGTGTCGGTTCGTAAATTATTTCGATATCGCCTCGCTGAGATTTGCCAGCGGTATATTTCATTTTCACCCCCATTATTTTGATGGAAATATATTATGAAGATTATATGGAGCGCAAGAAATTTCGATAGAAATAATTGAATATGAAATACAATTATTTTTATAGAAATTTATTTAAATCTTCTGCTATCAATTTTAAAGCATAAACAATTTGCTTTTTTTCGAGTGGTTTTAAAAAAATATGAATAGGTTTGTCGATTTTTCTTTCTCCTTTCAAAAAAGTCACTATTTTTAATTCGACATCGTCGAAATATGACATTAATGTATGAGTTGAATGGCTTCCAAAAGTTTTTCTAGTCAATTTAGAATAATCGCCACCCAATTGACTTTCCAATTGAAACAAATAGCAAGATAAATTAGGAAACTTTGTTTTCAACAAATGAAAATCTATTAATATTCGTTTTAACATTGCATTTTCCGTATACGCTTTACACTCGATTGCCAATACAAAATTGTCATCGATGGATACTTGTTTATCGACACTTAAACTATAATAAAAATTATCGATATTTTCCAAGATGTGCTTTTTTATATTTTTGTCCTTAATTTTATTTACATAATCTATTTTTATAGGAATTTTATGCTTTTTTGAATCGATTTGTAATCTGTTCGGTTCACCACCTATACTTTCCCATGCAATTTTTATAATTTCTTCTGTTATATGTTCTTGCAATTTTCCCTTTACGCTTCTTAAAATACCTCCATATGCTCTACCACTCTCATCATCCTTTGCATTTTTATCTAATACTTTTAAAACCGTATTAT
>JAGGZE010000089.1 GCA_021162205.1 bacterium | reverse complement strand
TGGGGGTGTAGCTCAGTTGGCAGAGCATCCCGATTTTATCGGGAGGGCCGACAAGTTCATGCCCAATGTTTTTTGATAAATAGCTTTTATGGGGGTGTAGCTCAGTTGGCAGAGCAATGGCTTTTTAAGCCATGGGCCGACAGTTCGAATCTGTCCACCCTTATTTATTATTTCTTGAACTTTGGTGAACCCATCTCATATCGAACTCTATCGACCAATGGTGGCAATACTCGAAGGACATAATCGAGGTCTTCCTGCGTAGTTTGATTCCATAGTGCAAATTGCAAAGTGGATTTTTCGATTTCATCTGCAACACCGGATAATTGTAAGCTTCTAATCGGTTGGTATAAATTATCTCCCGCCCAAACCATAACTCCCTGCATATCGAGTGCCAGCAGAAGCGCCTGACGCTGAACATCCTCGAATGCAATCGCAAAAACTCCAGCGACTTTTTCATCATCGCCGAGCAATGTCAAATGGGGGAGATGCAATTGTATCATTTTCCAAAAATATTGCATCGATTCATCGAGTTTCACAATATTTGAATCGATGTTATCATATACTATCTCGAGCGATTTCACGAAACCACCCGCAATCGGATGTGGAAAATTCATATCGATTTTCTCGCCGAGCATCAAATCGCAAGGGGCACCGAAAACTCTGCCTCGAATGTATCCGAGCTCTATTCCCATATCAGATATCGAAAATTTCTTTCGGCCGATGAATGTCGATAGATTTACCAAAATTGGAACGGAATATTTTTCGCAGATTTTAACGAGTTGTTCGATTGGCTGAATAGTTCCCGTAACTCTATCTGCGGACGATGCAATAAGTAATGCAACCTTTTGGTCTTTCAATCGATTCTCGACCCAGTCCAAATCGTATTTCCAGTTCGATATCGGGATTTCGATAATTTCGCGGTTCAATTTATGAGCAGATTCGATAATATCGGGTGGTTCGAATGGCGAGATTAAAATTTCGCCATCATCGATTTTAGGAAATTGCACACCGATTGTAAAAGATAAATCGACATCTTTGCAATCGAGTAATTCCGCAATTTTATCCTGAAAATATTCCAATGCAGATTTACTCCATCGACCAAATTGATGATAAGCTCTCGGATTACCATAATGCTCGGTGAAATATTCCTTCATCGTTTCGATAACTTCATCGGGAGTCGGCGCGGAACTCAAATTATCGAGATAGACATTGTTATATCGCATAATAGATGCTCATTTCAGCTAAAATTAAAGATTTCCAAACATTTTCAATTTATCTCTAACAGTTTCGATATTCACAGCATCGGGATAATCATTGATAATTTTCGTGTAAAGTTCGATAGCGTTCTGTGTATCGCCTCGCTCGATTTTGGAGTCAGCAAGAATTTCCAGTGAAAGCGGTGAATAAAAACTTTTTGGAAATTTATCGTAAAGATTTTGCATCGTGGTATAACCGCTATCGCTGCCGAGCGCAAGCTGACAGATTCCAAGTTTCCATAGGATATAATCGCCGATTTCAGAGTTAGTTTTTTCCGCAATCTTTGCCCATTCATTTTTCGCAGATAGTGTATCGTGAATAAACATAAGATAAATCGGCTTGCGAATCTGTTCGAGTTCATCTTTTGCAGTTTCCATAATCAATAAAAGTTCGACAGCTTCGTTACCGAGAGACGATTTGGGAAATTTCGCCACTATATTATGCAGCGCAGTCGATGCGGTATCATAAGACTCCGAGAAAAAATATGTCATCCCGAGCATATATGCGAGTCGCTGGCTATTACTATTAGATTTGAAAGCATCGGCAAGAAATAGTTTAGCTTTATCGAATTGAGCTTTATATATATAAATCGAACCCTCGATTATCAATCCATTTTCGCCGAGTGAATTCCTGCCGTAAGTATTTTCTGAATAGTTCTCGATGATTTGTTGCGCACTATCTGGATTGTGAAGATTTTCGAGTAGAATTTGAGCGAGGAATACCGCGGCATCCTGCGAAATCGGGGGGACTTTTGCCATCATCAAAGTATCGAGCTGAATTAGTGCATCGTTATATTTGCCCATTCCCTGCAATGCACGAGCACGATAAAATCTTCCAGTCCGCGAATAATTTCCGCCAGTTTTCTCGAACATATATCTCGCACCTTTTTCCGCAATAGCAAATTGTTTCGCTTTAAGCATATCGCCGACAAACGATGCCATCAACATTCCGCGCCGCTTTTCATCACGAGAATTTTCTGCATTTATCATCGCATCTAAAGATTTGTCGAAATGGCCGAGTTTTTGCTCGACAATAGAAATCAATTGCCAAGGCTGCCAGCGCGGGACACGAGAATCGAAAAGCGAATTCAACGACTTACGCAATTGAGCGAGTTCATCGGGGGTGCGTTGAGAAACTGAAATCCTACGCTCGACCTCGCTGAACTTGTCGGGATGCTCTTTAAGATAGCGGGAATATTCCTCGACAACATTATCGAATTTACCGGAAATTTCATACAATCTTGCAAGTTCGAGTGCGAAAAGATTCTTATTGCCGAGACGATTTCGCGACTTCTTCAAAAATTTTATATCGTCATCGATGAAACTCCACTGGTGAAGAAAATTATGGATTTTGATAACGATATTTTTATCCTTAGGTTTGAGTGAAACCGCTCTATCGAATGCGTTCCATGAATCGTCAGGTTTATTCTGCGAAAGATAGACTCCGCCGAGTTCGACCCAAAGGTCTGCATCATCGGGAGTGTTCAAAAGAAAACTTTGCAAAAGTGAACTCAATTTATCATATTTTTTTGCACCGGTATAAGCCTGCCGAAGCATAAATCGAACATCGCTGTCATCTGGATATACGATGTATAGTTTTTCAAGAACATCGACAGCTTTATCGTATTTCTCGATTGCGAGAAATCTTTTAGCAAGTTCAATATCGTGACTTTTATCCGCTAAAATTAACGAAATCGAACAAAATAAAAATATTATTATTAGTATACTGCTAAATTTTCGCATTTTGTCCCCGTTGAAATTGTTAAATTGCAAAATATGATAGAAATTTAATAAGACAAGCGAAAAATAGAATTCGATTAACAAATAAATTATCATTTTCGCTGTGAAACGAAATAACTTATGGAACGGTCGTATGTTCGTTTCTCATCGGTTCCACTTTCAAATTCCGTTGAAACCATCGGTTTAAAATTTTCCCTGTTGTAAATTCACTCAGTATCGCATTCAAATAATCACTTGACATCTAATATAACTTTACATCTTTATATTGTGCAAAGCCATTTAATAATGGAATTTATACAAAATAATTGGAGGTGCTATGAAATTCGGGAAATTTGTATATCTAATTTTTGGGATACTTTTTCTATCTATTGCCTTTACCGAGGCGAAAACACCGCGAAGAAGACCGCCGAATAGAGATTTCCGAAATCCTAAAAATATGAAAAAGCGTGGAGCCAAAGATATAGTCGAACTTATGAACAAGGGCGAATTCGATAGAGCGGCAGCGATGATTGAAAAGATATTATCTCGCCCTAAAGCTAATCGTGCCGATTCGATAAAAATTATGCCGCTTTTGGCTACTTGCTATTGCGGTATGCAGAAATGGAATAAAGCTGGCAGTGTCTATGGTTGGCTCGAAAAGAACGATTCGCACGAAAAAATAAAATGGCATACGCTCAAGGGTATTGTCGAAGCTCCCGAACGGAAAATTCATCTCGAACATCTTCCAAGAACTATCAATTCGAAATATGGCGAGATTATGCCTGTCATTTCCCCCGATGGCAAAACATTGTATTTCATTGTCGATGATGGCAAAGACCAGAATATATATTATTCGACAATCGATGAAAACGGGGAATGGACAAAGCGATGTTCTATCGGTTCGCCATTAAACACCGATTTCTCAGATGGAATTCTGTCGGTTATGCCCGATGGCAATACGGTTCTGCTCAATGGCAAATATAATCCCGATGGGACCAAGGAAATCGGCTATGCGCTTTCACAGAATCTCGGTGACAGTTGGTCTTATCCCGAACCTGTGAAAATCGAGAACTTTTATAACCGCAATAAATATACGAGTGCTTGCCTTGCCACCGATGGAAAAACGCTTATTCTCGCACTCGAACTCGATGACAGTTATGGCGACCTCGATTTGTATGTGTGTTTTCGCAATGATGATGGCACATTCACCGAGCCAAAAAATCTTGGTCCGACAGTAAATAGTTCGGGGACAGATGGCACACCATTTCTTGCATCCGATGGTATCACTATCTATTTCTCATCCGATGGACATCCATCGCTTGGAAACTCAGATATGTTCTTTGCGAGAAGGAAAGACGATAGTTGGACAAATTGGGAAATTCCTAAAAATCTCGGTAAGGAATTCAACAGTGTCGGCTGGGATGCTTACTATACCGTAACTGCCGATGGCGAATGGGTTTATTTTGTATCGTCTGGGCTGAATGCAATCGGTGGAACGGATATTTTCAGAGCGCAATTGCCGCAGGAAGTCAAACCGAAACCTGTTATAACTGTCTCTGGCAAAGTTATCGACACGAGTGGCAATCCAGTCGGTGCAAACATCAGTTATGAGCGTCTTTCCAATGGTAAAAATCTCGGAATCGCATCGAGCAATCCTAAAACAGGAAATTATTCGATTGTATTACCCGCCGGTGAAAGATACGGTTATAGTATTCATCAAAAAGGTTATTTATTCTATTCGGACAATATCGACCTTACGAATATCGATACATCGTCGGTGATAAATGTGGATATCGTTCTTAAACCTGTCGAAATCGGTTCACAAATTGTTCTGCGTAATGTTTTTTTCGAATTCGACCAGGCGGAACTACTTCCCGAAAGTATCGGCGAACTGAATCGTCTGCTGCAAGTGATGAAGGAAAATCCCAGAATAAATGTTGAAATCGCAGGACATACCGATTCTGTCGGGACGGAATCCTATAATAAGAAACTCTCACTGCAGCGAGCCGAAGCAGTCAAGGAATGGCTTATCAATAAAGGCATCGACAAATCTCGCATAAAAGCACTCGGTTTCGGCAAAAGCAAACCTGTTGCCGATAATGCTACCGATGAGGGACGAGCAAAAAATCGCAGAGTTACTTTTACGATTGTCGGCATAAACGATTAATTTAAAATCGAAAGGATTAAAATGCGCAGAATTATAATTGCAGCTATCCTGACAGTTTCATTGTTCGAACCGATATTCAGCCGAACATTGCTCGCTCCAAAAGCATTCTGTTCCATTGCCGATAATAACGGTGCGGTTTTAGATTTTGTTCTCGCCGGTGAATATGCCGAAACGCTCGAAACAGAGCAGGGAGCTTTTATCAGATATACGATTCCTACGGGTGGTTCATTCGGTGATATTGGAACGCCCGAACTGCCAACTTGGAGCACATTTGTCGCGATTCCACCGATGAGTGGAGTTTCTGTCGAGGTGATTAAAGTGGAATGGGAGCATATCGACAATGTTCTGCTATATCCTGTGCAAAACCCGATAGACGAACAGGATTTCGATTACAATCCATCTGCATATCGGCAGGGACGATATCCCGATTTCGATGTGAAGGTCGGTGAACCTGCAATTATGCGCGATATTCGTGTCGCACCGATAAATTTTTATCCATTCCATTACGATGCGAAGTCTAAAACATTATATATTGCTCGCAGAATGACTGTTCGAGTCGATTTCGACGGAATAGACGAGCGAAACACAAAATCCGATTCGCCATATATATCCGAACCTTTCGATGCCTTATATCGCTCTGTTATAGCGAATTATTGGTTTTACAAGCAAAATAAGCAATTAAGGCATGGAACAATTTTGTATATCGTTCGCGATGATTTTTCAGATGATTTCGAGCCACTGTTCGAATGGAAACAGCGTGAGGGCTATCGTGTGCGAGTGGCACTTGCTTACGAGGATGTCGGCGGTGGGGATGCACCATCGGCGGAGGATATTTACGATTACATTCACTATGCCTACGAAAACTGGGAATACCCGCCGGATTATGTAGTTCTCGGCGGCGATTGCACTATGGGTGGAGTTTATCTGCCCGATTATGAATATTATAGTGCGCTCGTAGGTGGAACTTATGCATCCGACCACAAATATTCGCTTATTGCGGGCGACGATTATCTCGCAGATATTATGGTTGGAAGAATTGCGATAGACCTCGAAACAGAAGCACAAACCTATTCCGCGAAAGTCGAACAATACGAAGGGCATCCGAGAGATGGCGGCTACGATTGGCTTCGCAGAGGAATGGTAATATCCGCGAATTGCTGTGGTTCGCCACAGCCATCGACACCTCGTCGGGTAGGTCTTTGGGTCAGAGAATTGGCATTGAGAAATGAATACGAGGAAGTCGATTCGTTTTTCTGCTATGGAACCATCTGTCCTCGCGGCACTGCGGAGATGTCGGCTTATATCAACAGCGGTGTTTCATTCATAAATTATCGCGGATGGGGAGGTAGTGCTGGATGGGATTTCCCAAGTTTTTATGTCGGCGATGTTCTCGGATTAAATAATTCGAATATGCTGCCATTTGTAACGAGTATCGTATGCGGGACTGGTGATTTCAATAGCCCAACTACCGACCCGTGTTTCGGTGAAGCCTGGATTCGTGCTGGAACTCCGGTTAATCCGAAAGGTGCTGTCGATTTCTATGGACCATCCGACCACGATACTCACACGAAATGGAACAATCCAAACTGTGAAGGTTTTTACTGGGGACTTTTCGAGGAAGACCTTTCGACATTCGGGCAGTGTGCACTTCGCGGTAAACTGAGTTTATATCTATCGTATCCGCAAAATCGCGCTGTAGGCGATGGTGTCGAACATTATAATTATGTCTATAATGTGCTTGGCGACCCATCGGTGAAACTTTGGCGGGAATTCCCATATTTAATCACCGTAACCAAACCCGATGAAATTCATCGAGGCGATACGAGAATAGCGGTTAATGTCTCCCGTCATTCCAATCCAATCGAGGATGCACTAATTTCTGTATGGTTCTACGATGGCGACCCATATACCGCATTCACCGATGAAAACGGCAACGCAATAGTATCGTTTCCAGTTAGCAAAACCGAGGATAACGACAGCGTCTCGCTCGTTATTACCCATCGGGGATATAATTCCGATATTTCTGTCTTACCGATTCTTTTATCGGAGAATTTTATCGCATTGCAGCAGTGCGTCATCGATGACGACACAATATATGCGAGCGATGGCAACGGTGACAGTATTCCATCGCCGGGTGAAACACTGGAAATTTGGCTGACACTGAAAAACGAGGGAACTTCGACAATAACCGATGTTAGTGCAGAAATTATCGGCGATAGCAGTTTCGATATCCTTACAGGACCTATCGATGCTGGCGATATAGATTCTAACGAACAGGTCGAATTGACCGAACCGATAGTGATTCGACTTCATTCAGACATCGAAGACAGTTCGGAAATACCGCTGAAATTTGCATTTAATTATGATGGCGGTTTGAACACATCGGCATATACAATTGTAGTCGGTTCGCCGAAAATCGAGGTGGATTCGGTAGTGCCGGTCGGCGATTGCATTTTATCACCCGGTGAAAACACCGAAATCGAAATTTATCTGAAAAACATCGGTTCGATTTCGACTCGGGTGGCAAACATAACTGCATCTAATGGATGTCGCGTGAATCTCGGCACAGATAGTGTATCTATTTCTGCGATTTCCCCGGGCAGTTCATCTGTAATCAGTCCGAATATAACAATAACCGCCGATACTGGTTTGATAAATGGCATAGTTGATAAAATTATACTATTTTTCGACGATGGCTTCTATCATCGGGAAATTACAGTGCCGATACTAATCGGGCAAGTAATGAGTTCCACATTCGGCGGACCCGATACATTCGGATATTTTTGCTACGATAACACCGATATCGAATCGGGACGAGCACCGACTTACGATTGGCTCGAAATTTCACCGATTTATGGCGGAGATGGCATCGACCTCGAACTCGGCGATGATAAAACGAAACTTGTCGCTTTACCATTCGATTTCGTCTATTATGGACAAACCTACGATACGATTGCTATCTGCTCGAATGGATGGTTCGGTGTCGGCGATGTCGATACGGCGATTTATAATAATTTTTACAACCGTCCGTTGCCAGACCCATCGGGTCCGTGGGGAATGATATGTCCATTCTGGGATGACCTCGAACCCACTGTTAATGAAAGTCTCGGCGTATATTACAAATATTTCGAGGATGAGCATATATTTGTTATCGAGTGGAATACGGTGAATGCTCACGACGATTCCACGCCCGAATGGTTCGAGACGATTTTGCGAGACCCAGCATATTATTCCGCTTGTTATGGTTTCGGCGAAATCGTGTTTCAATACAAAGAAATCGCCGATATCGATACGCTCGAGGGCAATCCGAATGCACTTGCAGAGCTTTCCACTGTTGGAATCGCGGACCAGACAAAAACCGTCGCGATTCAATATAAATACTGTGGAGAACTTGCACCTTATGCTGCGGATATTCAAGCTGGGCGAGCGATTTTGTTCTCGACCAATCCACCGACTGCAATCGATACGAGTGGAATTAAATCGCATTCGATAAAACCCGATAAACTCGATGTCAGATTGATGCCCAATCCATTCAATCCCATTCAGGCGATTATAGTAGATTTGCCTGAAAATGGAAAAATCGATTTAGATGTAATCGACCTTTCGGGGAAAATCGTTCGCAATGTGGCAAATGACAATTTCACTGCGGGAATTCACACTTTCATTTGGAATGGCAATAACAACAGCGGGAAGAATTTGCCATCGGGTATATATTTTGTGCGGGTTTCTACATTCGACCAAACGAGACAAATCGTAAAAAAAAGTTTATTGATAAAATAAGAGGCAAAAATGAAGAAGATAATTTTTCTATCATTGTTTTTATTTATCATTATTATTTATGCTAAAAAACCGCCTATAACTCGCTGGATAGACCCGCTCGGCGGTGAACCGATTACTCCTGCCGAGTATGGGCAAAAGTTTGGATTTCCACAAAAACCGCTGAAACTCGGTAAGGTCGAGCTGCCACAATGGACCGATGACAATCTTGTCGATGTTATCGTAAATACTGCCATATACGACCAAATCGAGGATAAAATTTCACGATATATCGGCGACCTCGAAACCGATGGATATTCTGTCCGACTGGATACGATGAGTTCTGGCACCGCCGACGATTTGCGAGAGCATTTCATATCACTTCGCCCAGAGCTTGTCGGTGCGGTTCTTATCGGTAATTTGCCTGTGAAATGGTATAGAATAATCGAGTATTTTTATCCTCCCGATTCGATAATCGAGGTTTTCCCCTGCGATTACTATCTTATGGAACTCGATGGCAATTGGTCGGATTACGACAGCGATGGCGTTTTAGATAATCACGAATTATATTATAACAACGAAGCTGAAATTTTTCTCGGTAGAATCGACCCATCTCGCTTGACTTATGGCAATCCAGTCGAGCTACTGCGCAAATATTTCGACAAGAACCACAGCTACCGAATTGGCGAAATGCCCGTGTGGAATGCGGTTTTATCTTACGAATATAAAGATTGGCACGAATGGTTCGATTACGATTTCTACGAATACGAACACGCCGATATTATGCGCGATACACTTCTTTTTTCTGCTCCCGATTATCTGAACAGGATTAGAAATTTGCCATACGAAATGGTCAGCATAATGTCTCATTCATCCCCCTGGCGACACTATATGTCTCCGACACTCACTTTTAACAACGATTTGGGATTAATTCCACCGAATGCGAATTTCTATCAACTTTTTGCCTGTTCGGGAGCGAGATTTGTCGAACAGGATAATCTCGGCACGACATATCTTTTCTGTGGAGACCGTTCACTGTGGGTAGTTGGAAGTTCCAAAACAGGAAGTCTTTATATGATTGATGTTATGCAACTGTTTTTTGAATCGCTGATTTCGGAACCGGTTGGCGAGGTGATGCAAAATATATTATCCGATTATGGCGATTGGAATCCAGTATGGCACTATGGACTCACTTTACTCGGCGACCCTACATTACAGGAGGTTTTTATAAGTAGAGGAACGGTTTCGCTCGATACATTGGATTGCGCTCCCGAGGGCAATTTGCTTGCAACAGTTGGAAATGCAACCGATGTCGAAATTATATCGTCGTTATCAGCAGGGATAAATATATATGTTCTTCACGGCGGTGATGATTGGTATTATAATGTCGATAAATTCACTTTCGATGGGTCTTCGGTTGCAGATGCTGGAACGGAATTCAGTTATGTTTCATCTACCGGCGAGCTTGTGCTTTCGGAAAATAGAGATTATCCATTCATCGCTGCGGAAGGTTCTCCGCTTTCGATTGCAAGACTCGAGGATGATTATACATATCGTTGGAATATCGATAGGGGCGATGGCTATCATTCGCATCCATTTCTTTTTGGAACACAATCGAATAGCGCTGTTTTGTATACGCATTGGGAACCGGGTATTCCACAGCCGACTTCACGACTTTATATCACATTTTATCATTCGAGTTCGTGGGAAACCACAGCAGGTTACGATTATTTAATTTCCGATGATGTTAGTGATAAAATTTATCCTTGCGCGGTTATGGATTCGACAGGTGGCTATTGGATATTCTGGACAGAATTTCAGCCAGATGGCACAAAAATTATGGGTAGATATTTATATGATGGGACATTAGGAGAAACCGAGGTTCTCGGTCGAGGAATGTTGCCTACTGCGGTTACTGGCGGCGATAATACTATCTATCTTTTCTGGGATGATGACAATGGTGTGCTTTGTGAAAGTCATTTTCAATCTGGATTCTGGTCGGTTGCACAGCAAATATACAATGAAAGAAAAGTTCTGCGTCCACAAGCTAAATTGGATAATTTTGGGAAGCCGATTGTTATCGCACCTGTCGAACATCCCGATTTGAATAAAGAAATTTATATATTCTATCTCGATGATTCTGAATGGCAGTCATTGCGGCTTACATATAATTCTGCTCCCGATTTTAATCCCGATGGCAAAGTTTTGGACGATGGCAGAATTTTGCTCGTATGGATGAATGGTTGTTCGGGAAATATGTCTGCTCGATGGAATATTTTCGATATCAGCAATGTTAGTGAACCGACCGCTCGATTACCGCAGAAATCGATTTCGGTTCGACCATCGCCATTCAACGATATTTTGGAAATTAAATGGCAACCAATTCGATATCGAAATGTTAAAATATATAATACCGCAGGTAAAATAATTGCGAACTTAGATGGTATCGGGAATGTTCGTTGGAACGCTGTGAATTTGCCATCCGGAATTTATTTCATCGATGTTTCGGGAATAGGGAAAGAAAAGGTTATTCATCTACAATGAAATTAAATAATTCATTCCGGAAAAAAATAGTAGAAGGAAATCTCAAAAAGGGTATTCTTTCACTCGCTGTGCCTATGATGGTTGCCAATGCGGCACAAAATATTTTCAGCTTAACAGATATGTATTTTGTCGGGAAACTCGGCTCGATTGCTGTCGCTGCGGTTGGAATGGCTGCTATAGTCAATATGGCGACGATTACTCTTTTAGTCGGTGTCGCAGTTGCCACACGAGCTATGATTTCTCGATATATCGGAGCAAACGATTTCGATAATGCTCATCGTTCCGCTGTCGGTTCGATTATTTTCGGGATATCGATTTCTATCATAATAGCGGTTCTCGGAACGACATTCGCAAAAATAATCCTAATTCTTATGGGAGCAAAAGGTGAACTGCTCTCGTTCTCGACAGATTACCTTATAATTATGATGCTCGGTAGTTTTTCAATGGTATTCGTATTCATTATGAATGCGATTTTTCAAGGTGCAGGCGATGCCAAAACCCCGATGCTCATTACATTATCGGCGGTTGCACTCAATATAGTTTTAGACCCGATGTTCATTTTCGGCATCGGTTCTTTCCCAAAATGGGGGATAAATGGTGCAGCATTTGCCACTGTGCTTTCGAGATTTATCGCCGCTATTGCCGGATTTTTGATATTGATTCGTGGAGTCAATGCTTTCAAAATTCATCTATCTCATTTCAAGACCGATATTCCTACTCTGAAAAGATTTTTGCACATCGGAATTCCCGGTGGCGGACAGGTATTGCTTGCAAATTTGATGGGATTTCTAATGATGCGTATCGCTACAACATTCGGTATCTATGCAACTGCGGCATACACAATCGGGATAAGACTGAATATGATGGCGCTTTTACCCGGTTTCGCTCTTGGAAACGCAATTGCCACAACGGTTGGGCAGAATCTTGGAGCTTATAAAATCGCTCGTGCGAAAAATGGTGCAATTTTAGGAGTGAAATTTTATGAAATTCTTGTGATTCCACTCGGAATCGTATATTATTTCCTTGCACCGAATATTGTCGCATTGTTCACAAACGATGCCGATACGATTGCACTCGGAGCAAGATATTTGAGAATCGTGCCGCTGTCGTATCCGATTTATGCAATCGGTGGAATATTTATGCGAGCTATAAATGGTGCGGGTCACACGATGGCATCGTTCTGGGTGCAGTTTGTGGCGATGTATTTGATTCAATTTCCATTGGCACTTGTGTTGACAAAAATGTTCGGTGCTGTTGGAATATGGTGGGCAATTTTTGCGGGAATGTTCTCGCAGGGAATTATTATATTGCCATATTTTTTCTCGATGAAATGGGCAACAGTAGGCAAATGGCAAGAAAATAAAAATTGAATATCTATGGGACAAATTTTTTGTCCTCGACAAAATCGGAAAGAAATTCGATACTTGTGGATGTGTGAAATTTCATATTTTAATTTTGAATTTCACTAAAAAAATATTTTTATCTTGGAGATTTAAATGGATGAAATAAATAAAAAAATCGAATACCTGCGCTATCTTAGAGACATTGGCGAAACTGAAATTCCACTTTCCAGTTCTGCAGAAATCGGGAAAACAAATGCTCCGAATTCCACCGAGGGAAATATCGAAATGAATGAACCTAATGAAGAAAAAAAGCCGACCGGCTCCGATTTGGAATCTGTCGATAGAAAAAGGAAAATTTTAGGTGAAATTGTCGGAGAAGTTTCTCGATGCACAAAATGTCAGCTTCACAAATCGCGGACTAATCCCGTTTCTGGTGCAGGCAATCCATCGGCGGATATAATGTTTATCGGTGAGGCACCGGGCGCAGAAGAAGATAAACAGGGCATCCCATTTGTTGGAAGAGCTGGGAAACTTTTAGATAAAATACTTGCAGCGTGTGAACTTACTCGGGATGATATTTATATAACAAATATTCTTAAATGCCGACCACCTAAAAACCGCGACCCTCTGCCTGCCGAACGAACGGCTTGTATGCCGTATTTACTCGCTCAAATAGATACCATAAAACCGAAAGTGATATGTTGTCTTGGAAGAATTGCGGCTCAGTCTATTTTGCAGACAAAAATTCCATTGGGTAAATTGCGTGGGCAAGTCCATCGATTTCGCGGAACATCACTTATTGTAACATATCATCCTGCGGCGATTTTGCGCAATGAGAATTTCAAAAGACCGACTTGGGAAGATTTCAAATTTCTGCTCAAAATTGTAAAAGAGCAAAAAGCGAAAGGATAAAAAATGTTCTTCTCGATTATAATACTTGCGATTATTCAGGGAATTGCCGAATTTCTGCCGATTTCAAGTTCTGGACATTTAGTTCTCGGCAAGGCATTGCTGAATTTCAATGAACCTGGTGCTACAATGGAGGTTTTTCTTCATTTTGGAACTCTGCTTTCGATTCTTGTATTTTATCGAAAACGAATCTACGATTTGCTGAAAACTATATTTAAGGGACGATTTAAAACCCCCGATGGTAAAGAATTCTGGTTGATAATATGGGCATCGATACCTGCTGGTATTATCGGTTTTATTGGTAACGATTTTTTTGAATCCTTATTCTCATCGACTAAACTTGTTTCGATTACTTTGATGATAACAGGACTGTTTCTAATTTCGACCTATTGGGCGAAAAATAAAGGTGAACGGAAATTTAATTTGCTGAATGCGATTATCATCGGTATCGCACAGGCATTTGCGATAATACCGGGAATTTCCCGCAGCGGAGCAACGATTACTGTGGCATTATGGATGAACATCGATTCCAAACGAGCCGCAGAGTTCTCATTTTTACTGGCAATACCAGCGCTTTTCGGAGCAATGCTTCTGAAAACGATGGAATTGTTTAAATCTCACATTTCTATCGAACCTGCATTATTCATCGGTGTGATTATATCTGCTGTCGTCGGATATTTCTCGTTAACAATGTTGATACCGATTTTAAGAAAGGGCAAATTCTGGATATTCGGCATTTACTGTCTTGCACTCGGTATCGTGGGAACGATGATAATTGGATGAGAGAGATTTTTTGAGGGAAAATTCTTTTCAACCCGGAATAAATCGTTATATTTTCAAATAATTTTTCGATGGTGAATAAATATGTTTTATGAAATGCTGAAAATAGCGTTCAGGTCGATTTGGGGACAGAAACTGCGCAGTTCACTCGTCGCACTCGGTGTCGCTATCGGAGTTATCGCTGTCGCTGGAATGACCACTATGGCATTATCGCTTCAAAGCGAACTGAAACAGCAGTTGTCCACGATGGGCTCGGAAACATTTATGGTGATGAGAGTTTCTCCGATGAATTTTATCGGCGGAAAGCATCGAGGGAAAATGCGTCAATTGTGGCGCCGCCCGAGACTCGAATTAAATTATCTAAAATCGCTTCAGAACGGATGCCCCGATTGTAAATTGATTTCCCCCGTCGCATCGTATCATGGGAAAAATGCTTCTCTCGGCAAGGAACATCTCGAAACCGAAGTCGTCGGTGTTACTCCAGAATACAATGGTATCGTGGATATGAAGCTCGGTTTCGGCAGATTTATAAATATCAGCGATGTCGAAAGAAGTCGATATGTCTGCATCGTCGGGCAGACTATTGTAGAAGATTTATTCGGTGGTGGAAATCCAATCGGGCGTAAAATTAAAGTAAACAATATCCCATTTCTCGTGGTAGGTGTTCTCGAACCTATCGGTGAATTTATGGGACAGGATAAGGATAATACTGTGATTGTTCCTGTTACTACAGCGTTGCATCATTGGCGTGGATGGTGGGGAATTCAATATTATGTTAAAGCGAAACATAATAAAATCGTTGCCGCCGAAGACGAAATCACAGCGGTTCTCAGAAGATTGCGCAAATTGAAGGGCTCCGACCCGAATGATTTCGATATTTTCACATCCGAATTGATGTTAGCATTCCTGACAACTATTCTTGCATCGGTATATGCTGTTGGAGTCGGTATTGCACTTATGAGTCTTTTGGTCGCAGGTATCGGGATAATGAATGTGATGTTTGTCTCGGTCGCCGAACGAACAAAAGAAATCGGTATCCGCAAAGCCTGCGGTGCAAAACCGAAAATTATTCTAACTCAATTCACAATTGAGGCAGCAATACTTTCGCTTTTCGGAGGAGTGATAGGATTACTATCTCTATATATCATCGCAATTCTTGTCGGGAAATTTTTACCATTCGAAGTTTCATTAAAAATTCCAGTGCTGATATTCGGACTTCTATTTTCTGCTTTCGCTGGTATCCTATTCGGATATTTCCCCGCTAAAAAAGCATCGAAAATGCCCCCTGTCGAAGCATTAAGATGGGAATAAATGAGGCATTCGCCTCTTTTTAGGGAAACTTCTTTTGGAAAAGAAGTTTCCCTAGACCCATTCAAGAAGAGCTTTCAGCTCTTTTTAATTGGTGAAATGTTATTTTGCTCGAGCTGGTGCAACAAGGAATTCAGACTTTGTCTGAAGGGAAGTTGCACAAAGAAAACACCCGAAGGGGTGTTAGA
>JAGGZE010000039.1 GCA_021162205.1 bacterium | reverse complement strand
CTCACCCCTTCGGGTGTTTTTTGTGCGTTGCTTTCCTAATTGCAAAGCAATTATTCCCTGCAACGCCTGCTCAATCAAAATAACTTTTCACCATTTAAAAAGAACCGAATGGTTCGGCGACAATGAATTTCACTTTTGTGAAAGAAAAGTCGCCACTAAATAGAGCCGAAGGGCTCACCTTTACAGGGTTTTATACACATTCCGCAGATATAATGGCTGATTCCGCGTTTGCCGAAACTTTTGAGCATTGCAAAACACTTTTCGTAATCCCATTCCTCGCGTGTCATACCTATTGCATTGGCGGGGCAAGATTTTATGCAAGCGGTGCAATCTCCGCAGTCCATATTCAATTTTTTGCCCGATGTCAGTGGCATATCGGTCAATATTGATGCCCATCGCTGATGAGCGCCGAATTCGGGAGTGATAGCGAGATTATTTCTTCCCCAGAATGCGAGTCCAGATTTCACAGCTGCATGCCTGTGGGAAAAATGTCCCAATTGTTCTTTCCAATCGACAGTTTGACTCGCAGGTATCGGAACAGCTTTATATCCTCGAAGTTCGAGCCACTGGGCGATTCGTGTTTCCGAACGGTCTAAAATATAATTTAATTGTCGATAATGAGCCAAATATAAAATGTTCGGACCATCGACGAGTGTATCCGTAATTCCATACGCTAATTTATAGCCGATTACGACTACATATTTCATCGTTTTTTTCAAAAACTCGATATCGGGATGAAACCAAAGTTCATCATCGATTTTCGCTACACCGAACAGAGCCGCATCGAGTTTATCGATTGCGAAATTTTTTAATTCCTGCGTGTTTTTATCGTTTTCATTTCCCATATAAATTTCCTATTTATTAACAAATTCAAAATGCAAGTGATATTTAAAACCGATAAATGTAGAAGACATCTCCCGATGTCTATTATCCAATAATCTGTTGCTCATGGAAATATTTTAAAATTTCAGCCCGATTTTACCGCCGAAAATCTCATCGACAACAGGTATTTTTGGAGTCGGGGGACATTATTTATTGCTCATAATCATCACTTTTTTATATATTTGAACGAATGTTTCGCGAATTAATATTAAATTTCCTCTTTGATTTAAATCGTAAAATTATTTATTCCTCGCTGCGATTATCGGCTCGAAATAATCTAATGCATCCATAATATAAGCGAGATTTTCATAAACTATTCCACCACCTATTGCAACAGATTGACTTGCAGCATCTAAAATTTCGAAGCGAGTCGCTCCCGCCATAAGACAAAGTTCGATATGCTGGTATATACAGGATTCGCAGCGGTCGTAGAGGACGATAGCGAGTTGAATCAATTCCTTATATTTTTGGGGAAGTTGCGATTTGTGTTTTGTGGCTCGCCAAAAATCCATAAATGTTCGAGCGATTTCGGGATTCTGTTTCCGAAAATCGCGAAGTCTTCTATCGATGAATTTCCTCCGTCGATATGCTTGTTCGGGTCGGTCGTTTTCGCTGTTCATAGTTTCCTCCATAGTTTCTAATATGAAAAATCAAATAAATTTCCATTCGGTATAAATGCAAGTATTATTAGCAAATGTTTATAAAAATCGTCATTTTCCTTTGCTAATATTCTCGAATAATGGTAAATTGTATGGTGAAAATTTTTTCAAGGAGACACAATGCGTTCGATACGAATAGCACTCGCACAAATCGATACAACAGTCGGCGATTTTGCAGGCAATTTGAATAAAATTTTGAAATATATCGAGGAATCGGATAAACTCGGTGCGGATATTATCGCATTTCCCGAACTCGCTGTGTGTGGATATCCGCCGGAGGATTTGCTGTTTTATTTCGATTTTCTCGAAAAATCACAGCAAACTATCGATGAAATCGCCGAAAAAACTAAAACTATCGATTCGATTATCATTGTAGGTTTTCCAGAGAAATCCGACTGGACATACAATTCCGCTGCGATAATCTATCGTGGGAAAATTTGGGATATATACCGCAAAATATTTCTGCCGAACTATGGTGTTTTCGATGAAAAGCGATATTTTGCCGATGGCAACCGAATTCCAGTTTATGATACACCCGATTTCAGATTTGGCGTGGGCATTTGCGAGGATATCTGGCATTCCGATGGTCCCATTTCGGTTCAATCATCCGATGGCGATTGCGAAATTGTGATAAATATAAATTCATCGCCGTATCATCGCGGGAAGCGGAAGGTTCGCGAGCAAATGCTCGCCACAACTGCCCGCGATAATGCTATTCCTGTGGCATATCTCAATTGCATCGGCGGGCAGGATGAACTCGTATTCGATGGACAATCGTTCGTTGTTTCTCTCGATGGCAAAATAATCGCTCGTGCAAAATCTTTCGAGGAACAATTACTCGTTGTCGATATCGACCTTGCGGATGCTTTTAGACAAAAGCTTCACACTCCGATAGTTCGCGAGATAAGAACCGAGCAGGTAATTTCAAATAGATTGGATATCGTCCAAATCCCGTTCTCGCATCGATTGCGAAAGCCGAAAATCGAAAACATTATCGCACAGCCATCGGAGCCATCGAGGGAAATATGGGATGCACTCGTGCTGGGACTTTCCGATTATGTCCGCAAGAATAATTTTAAATCTGTCGTTCTCGGGCTTTCGGGAGGAATAGATTCATCGCTTGTCGCCGCAATCGCCGCCGATGCTATCGGTGCGGAAAATGTGAATGCGATTTTTATGCCGACAAAATTCACCGCATCGCAAAGTTATAACGATGCTAAAAAACTTGTGGAAAATCTCGGGATAAATTTTCTGACAATCGAAATCGAACCGTTGTTCGAGCAATATTTAAAGTATCTCGAGCCGTATTTCGAGGGCAAACCATACGATATCACCGAGGAAAATTTACAATCGCGCATCCGCGGAAATATATCGATGGCATTTTCGAATAAATTCGGTCATCTCGTCCTTGCGACAGGGAATAAAAGTGAGATGAGTGTCGGCTATGCAACGCTTTATGGAGATATGGTCGGCGGATTCGCTGTCATTAAAGATGTTCCAAAAACGCTCGTGTGGGAACTCGCTCGATGGCGAAATGAGTATGTGGGAAAAGAACTAATCCCGAAAAGCATTATCGACCGACCGCCAACAGCGGAGTTGCGAAATGACCAGCTCGACACGGATTCATTACCGCCGTATGATATTCTCGATAGAATCATTCGATATTATGTCGAGAACGAAATGTCTGCGGATGAGGTAATCGAAAAAACTAAAATCGAGCCATCTATCGTTCGCAAAGTCGCAAGGATGGTGGATAAATCGGAATACAAAAGGCGTCAATCTCCACCGGGAATTAAAATTACCGAACGAGCATTCGGCAAAGAACGCAGAATGCCGATTACTAAGAAAGAATTCTAGGAAAACTTCTTTTAAGATGGCTCTCCCTCGAATGTTTTTTTCTTGTTATTTATGATTTCCTAATTATTATTGATTTATGAATAGGAGTGATATGAATATTTTATCGACAAAACTGAAACGAGCGAAAAATATAATTCTCACCACGCAAATCGGGATGAATTTGCTGGTGGCATTCGCTATATCGGGAATTTTGTTATGGGGATTAATTTTACTCAATGGATATTTCTGGTTCGATATAGCGGTGCGGTCTGCATTTTTTCTAATCTGGTTCGGTTCGAGTATTTTTGCGCTATTGGTCGCAGTCATTCCACCGCTATTGAAACCGCCATCGTTGCGAATGCTCGCTATCGAATTCGAACGAAAATACCCGAATTTGCAGGAACATTTGATTGCCGCATACGACCTCGCCAATGAAAATCCCGATGAATACGGATATTCTCGATTTTTAGTGAAAGCCATCGTCGATAAGGCAAACAAGTTAGTGAGTGGTATTTCACCGAAAAAATTGCTGCCATTGGGGCGAGTTTTAGAAAGATTCGGATTGCTCGCATTGATTTTGCTATTGATAGCAGGCACAGCGACCGCTGTTCCAGATAGGTTTGCTCAAGGCACAATCAGAATTTTTTATCCGCGAACGCCATTTTCCAAAATAACCGAAACCACGCTTTCGATATCTATGCCGAACTCGGGGAAAGCAGTTAAATTCGACGATTACACAATAACTATCGAATCTTCGGGTAAATTGCCCGATAAAGTTTGGGTATATCGAAAACTCGGAAGACAGGGATATTCGCCATTCGAGTCTCGACGCGACCCGATGAATAAAGCATTGTTCAAATATACTTTCAGGAAACTTATGGATAATGTGGAATTTTTCGTTATCGGCGGCGATTTCAAAAGCAAGACATATACGGTGAATATTCTCGATTTACCTCGTGTTCTCGATATTTCGCTGGAATATCATTTCCCGAAATACACTCATCTCGCTACTCAAAAAATCGAGCGAAACGATGGCAATATCGATGTGTTGTATGGAACGAATGTAAAAATCGAGGCGAAAGTCAGCAAAGATGTTAAACGAGCAGAAATCGTTCTCGACGACACGATAAAAATCCCGATGAAATGCGATGACAGAAAAGTCTCGGGGAATTTGATTATAAAAAACGATGGAGCGTATTCGATAAATGTTTGGGATGAAAACGGTAATTCCGACCCACAACCGCCTCGATATACGATTAATTCTCAACCCGATGAAGCACCGATTGTGCAGATTACTTTGCCGGGAAAAGATGTCGATATAAACGAGGATATGCTTGTTCAAATTCAGGTATATGGCGAGGATGATTTTGGATTTTCGAAATTCAAGTTAAGATATTCTATTATCACGCAGGATAGCACTGTTCACAGTTTTGAGTTGCCGTTTTCTCTTTTTGGGAAAAAACAGATTACGCTCGATTTCCGATGGGAACTCGACCCGCTGGGGATTATTCCAGGTGATTTGGTCAAATACTGGCTCGAGGGCTACGATAACGATTTTATCGGCGGACCGAAAATGGGCAAAAGCAAAGTGTATTCGCTTCGTTTTCCATCTATCGAAGAAATCATTAAGGAAGTGAACGATAATCAAGATAACCAGACCGAATCTGTCGATGAAGCGATTAAAGCTCAAAAGGATTTTATCGAGAAAACAGAGGAATTAACCCGGCAGATTCAAAAGGATAACGAGAACATTTCATACGAGCAAAAGGAACAGGTTCAACAACTAATTCAACAACAGCAACAGCTTACTCAGCAGCTTCAGCAGACCGCCGAACAGATGAAAAATACAATCGAAAAAATTCAGGAGCATAATGTTGCAGCCCAGCAAATAGTCGAGAAAATGTGGCAGATTCAAAAGCTTTTGGATGAAATTATGCCGGAAGAAATGAAGGATGCAATTAGAAAAATGCAGGAAGCGCTTAAACAAATGGACCCAGAATTGCTAAAACAAGCTATGAAACAGCTTAAAATTTCGCAGAAAGAACTCGCTCAAAAGCTCGATAAGACTCTCGAACTATTGAAAAGAATCAAAGCGGAAATGAAACTCGATGAGTTGAAAAATCTCGCTCAACGGATAAAAGACCTTCAGGATAAGATAAATAAAGGACTCAAATCTAATGAGGATACGAAAAAACTCGAACGGATGGAAAAAGAGGCGAAAGAGCAATTGCAAAATCTCGAGAAACAAGCGAAAGAACTCTCCGAGGATATGAAACAGTTCGAGGATATGCCATCCGACGAAATGAAAAAACTTGCCGATGAACTCGAGAAACAAAATTTGCCGAATGAAGCTCAAAATGCTCAACAGCAAATGCAATCAGGGAATCGCAAAAAAGCGCAAAAAAGTGGTCAAAAAATTTCCGAGCAGATGAAAAAGATGTCGGAAAAATTGGGGAATCTTCAAAACCAAATGAATAAGATGCTTCAGCAGAAACTCTCGCTCGATATTCAGCGGACTGTTCGTGAATTGCTATATATTTCCGATGCTCAGGAGCGACTTATGAACGATATCGGCAATGTCCGCGACAGAAAAAAGATTATTGATTACGCTGTGAAACAGGATGAACTTCGCACCGCACTCAAATTGTCGATAAATCGAGTTTATAATATGGGCGGAAAAACATTATTATTGCCGCCTGCTGTCGGTGCGAAACTCGCCGAATCAGATAAACAAATGGAACAAGCGATTAAATCACTTGCACAGGGCTATGGAATGAGTGCGGAGAGAAATCAGTCCGAGGCACTCGGTGGATTGAATGCCGCAGCGGAAATTTTGCTTCGCTCAATGAATTCGATGTGCAATTCGTCATCTGCATCGGGGATGCAAAAATTGATGCAACAGTTGCAAAGTATGTGCAACAAGCAGGGGCAATTGAATTCACAGTCTTTGCCATTGATGGGCGCCTGCCAAAATCCAGGTGGATTGACTCCGCAGCAACGCGCTATGGCATCGCGATTGTCTGCTGAACAGGCACAATTGCGCAAAACTTTGGAACAGTTGCAGAATGAATTTAAGCAGCACTCGAACCTTCTCGGCAGAATGGACCAAACAATCGAGGATATGAAAAATGTCGAGCAGGATTTGAAAAAATTCAATGTGAACGACCGCACACTCAAACGTCAGGATAGGATTTTGTCGAGAATGCTCGATGCGCAGAAATCTATGCACAAACGAGAATTTACCGAGAAGCGTCGTTCACGAACGGGGGAGGATATAGTTCGCAAATCGCCCGACCATCTGCCCGACGACCTCGGTGAGCGAAGAGATTTATTACAGCAATCGCTGCTGCAAATTCTATCGAATCCATATCCGAGGCAGTATCAAGGCGAAGTCAGAAAATATTTCAGAGCATTAGAAAAGGAAAAAACAGCAGAGAGCAGTGGCCAAAATAAATAGAGGGAAAATATGAATAAAACCTTTTTTGAAAATGATGATATAAAAATAATTCAAGGAGATATTCTAACAGTAAATGATATATCATTATCGAGTATCGATCTTATCGTTACATCTCCTCCCTATAATGTAGATATTCAATATAATTCCAACGATGATAAATTATCTTATGAAAAATACTTGAATTTCACAAAAGAATGGTTATCGAGATGTTTTAATTTGCTAAAAGATGATGGGCGATTTTGTCTTAATATTCCACTCGATAAAAATAAAGGTGGACAACAAAGTGTTGGAGCGGATATAACACAAATAGTAAAAAATATTGGTTTTAAGTATCATTCTACAATAATTTGGAATGAGGGTAATATTTCTCGCAGAACTGCCTGGGGTTCCTGGATGAGTGCTTCAGCGCCTTATGTTATTGCTCCTGTCGAATTGGTTTTGGTTCTATATAAAAAAAGTTGGAAAAAAATAAGTGGTTCGAGAATATCGGATATAACCCGAGATGAATTTATGGAATGGACAAACGGTGTATGGACATTTAATGGAGAAAGCAAGAAACGAATTGGACATCCCGCACCTTTTCCTATTGAATTACCCAAAAGATGTATAAAACTTTTTAGTTATGTAGATGATACTATTTTGGACCCATTTATGGGAAGTGGAACAACTTTAATAGCAGCATATATGAATAATAGAAAATCTATCGGTATAGATATTGATGAAAAATATTGTAAATTGGCATTAAGAAGATTAACAGAAAAAATTCAAATGAAAGAATCTGAATTATTTGCGGAGGTTTAATTATGGCTAAAAAGAAAAAATCCATTAGAGAATTTGTTTTACAGTATTTTAAAAGGCATCCACTGGAAGAATTAAAACATGGACCTGTTGTCGATTGGGTAAGAAAGCAATATTTAAAAGAACATAAAGAGCCACCACGCGATCCCTGGCGAGAAATAAGAAAATTACATCAAGAAGGAACACTTATAAAAGTTAAAAAAGGTATCTACAAATATGATCCCGACTATGTGCATGAAGTAGAATTATGGGAATTTTCTGCTGAAACTAAAAAAGCGATACTTGAAAGGGATGGTTATCATTGCGTTGTTTGTGGCAGAGGAATAGAAGATGGAGTTGAATTAGTTGTCGACCATATAAAACCGAAAGACAAAGGGGGAACAAATGATATTAGCAATGGAGAAACATTATGTATGGAACATAACTTAATGAAAAAGAATTATTCTCAAACAGAAGCAGGGAAAAAATATTTTATAAAAATATATAAAAAAGCAGTAAAATTAAATGATAAAAAAATGATTAAATTTTGTAAATGTGTTTTCGATTGTTATGATTATCACAAAATAAATGGACACATAAAAAGGCCAAATGGTAAAATAAAAGCAAAAGGGAATAAATAATGTTGAATAGAAAAACTATCGAAGAAGATTTTTTAAATGAAAAATTCGAAGACATTAAAATAGAAATTCCGGATGATGTTTCCAAAAACGATTTAGTTGAAGCGTTTTGTCGATATACCGAAGATGATTTATATGAATGGTTGAAAGATAATTTTAAAACATTTTTCAATTACGGCAATCCTGATTGGGAATGGATAAAAGATAGAATAGAAAATTACAAAAATGAATCCTTATGACGGACGATATCGATTTAAAAATACAGTTAGAACATTGTGAGGAACTGCTTCGGCTGCGGACTCGTCAGCTTTTCTTTCTTATGAAAGTCTCGCAGGAAATAGTTAGAGCCGACGATATTCACAAGCAACTCGAGACGATTGCCGCTGGTATTGTCGATGCGAAACTTTTTAAGCGTGCGATTATCTCGATTTTCGGAAGGAAATGGCAACGAATCGATATGGGAAATGCTGGTATCAAGGGTAAAAGACTCGAAGAATTCAAAAAAAATAAACCTTTGCCTCCAGAACTATGGGAGAAAATTATAAACCCCAAATATCGTATTAGTGAATCGTATTATATTCCTCATAATGATATTCTCAATGAAAAAATCGGTGGTATATCTACGGATACATCCGAGGACAAATTCGATGGCTGGCATCCGAACGATTATCTGTTCGTTCCGCTTCGTTCGCACACAGGACGCATTATCGGAATGATTTCTGTCGATAACCCATACGATGGTAAAAAGCCCACCGCTCGTTTGGATACTTTGCTTTTGCTGGAAGTATTTGCAAGAGAGGCTTCTGAACTTATCGAGCGAAATAAATTGATGCAAAAACTTCGCAACCAGCGGACATATTTGAGGCGAATAATTAAAAATTCCGCAGATATAGTAATAACAACCGATACTCGTGGGAGAATAAAAATTTTCAATCCTGCTGCGGAAAAACTATTTGGTTATAGTGCATCGGAGGTGCGTGGTCGTTCTGTTCTCAAATTATATGCGAATTCCAACAAGGCACGACAAATTATGCGTAAGATGCGCAAAAGTGGCGGTGTTATTCAGGATAGTGAGGTCGAAATTATTTCGAAATCTGGCGAAAACATACCAATTTCGCTTTCAGCGTCGATATTATACAATGAGCATCATCAGGAAATCGGGACTGTCGGTGTCAGCAGAGACCTTCGTCCTTCAAAAGAACTCGAGCGTGCGAGAAGACTTTCCACAATCAGTAAAATCGCTGTAACAATGTCTCACTACACCAGAACTCACCTGATGGCTCAAATGTCGGTTTTGTATAATATTTTGGCAGATGCAAACAAAATCGAGGATAAAAAAATTCGCAAGCGATTTAATGATGGATTGAAAAAGATTGCTCAGCGGTCGCTTATGATTGGCAGAAATATCGAAACATTGCAGAATCCACCCGAGGAAATCGATGAGGGAAAGTATATCGAGGGACTCGAAATGTTTGCGCTTTCGATGAAAAACGATGTTAAAATAGAGGATTTCGATTTAATCGAACTGCCGCCGATAAAAATACTTGTCGCCGATGACGAACCTGTTATCCGTGAGGGTGTCGCAGATTTTTTGAATACCTTACTATTCAGATGCGGACTTACTGTCGATACCGCCGAAGATGGCAGGGAAGCTATCAAAAAAATTAAGCACAACGATTACGATTTTGTTCTCACCGACCTGAAAATGCCATACAAAACGGGTTTGGATGTATTCAAGGCGGCAAAGCAAAAAAATCCACAGACCGAGATTATTGTTATGACAGCATTTCATTACCTCACCGAAAATTCTCGCCATTTGCTATTGCGAGACCAGGTTCAGCAACTCGACCGCGAGAATGTATTTATTTGTGATAAGCCATTCGATTTTATCGCACTTGTCAAACGGATTGTGAAAATGTTCGAGAAATAATTTCTATATTTTTCGTAACTTATCAAAAATACTTATCGTATGTATTTCAATCGGATTGCATCGTTTGTTTATTTCAATTCGAGCATACTAAATTTTTTAATTAAATCTATTTGGCTATCCAATAAATTGCAGAATTTAATAACTCATTTCTTGACAATTTTGGATATTATCATATTTTGAAATTTAATTTCGATAAACAATCAAGGAGGATAAAGTGGCGGAGAAATCGTTTCAACCGAATGAAATTAGGAATATAGCATTTTTATCGCATGGTGGAGTTGGAAAAACGATACTCTCCGAGGCAATGCTGTATAGCGCAGGTGTTATAAATCGAATGGGGTCTATCGAGGAAGGCAATACTGTCAGCGATTATCGCCCAATAGAAATAGAACGAAAAAGTTCGGTCAATATTTCGGTTATGCATTTTACCCACAACGATGTTAAAATAAATATAATCGATACGCCCGGCTATGCCGACTTTATCGGTGATGTTTATTCTGCGATTCGAGTTGTCGAGGGCGTTGTTATTTTGGTATCAGCACAATCGGGTGTCGAGGTGGGAACTCAGCAGGCATGGAGTTTTAAGGGGAATAAACCCACGATTCTTTTTGTCAATCGTATGGACAAAGAAAATGCCGATTTCGATAAAGTAATCGAGGAATTAACGGATGCATTCGGCACTTCGATTGTTCCATTTGCATTGCCAATCGGTTCTTCGGAGAACTTTACCGGAGTTGTCGATATTCTTTCGGGAAAGGCATACCGGTATGAGCAAGGTGGAAAAGGACATGGCAAGGAAATCGAAATTCCTGATGATTTAGCCGAAAAAGTCGAAAAAATCCGAACCGAATTGATAGAGCGAGCCGCAGAATCCGACGAATCATTGATGGAAAAATATTTTGAACAGGGCGAATTATCATCCGAGGAAATTGCCGGCGGACTTGCATCGAGTGTTGCCGATGGCAATATTCACCCCGTATTTGTCGGTTCGGCTGCGAAAAATATGGGAATCGATATTTTGAAAAATGCAATCGTGAACTTAATTCCATCCCCCGAAAGATATGGTGCGGTTAAAGGCTCTTCGCAGGTCGGCGGCGAGTTGAGTATCGAACGAAAACCATCTGTCGATGAACCTTTCTCTGCATTAGTTTTCAAGCTTATAACCGAACCGCATGTCGGCGATTTGACATTTTTCAGAATGTATTCGGGTAAAATTTCCACTGGCGACGATGTCCAGAATTCGACGCAGCAGTCGGGCGAACGAGTTGGACAAGTGTTTTTAATCAATGGAAAAAATCGTGAGGAAATTCCCGAGCTTTTAGCCGGCGATATCGGTGTTACTGTGAAATTGCGAATCACAAAAACAGGGGATACTCTTTGCAGCAAAAAGCCATCGATAGTTTTTCCGACAATCGATTTCCCTAAACCACTCGTATCCGAAGCTGTCAATGCCAAGAATAAAGGTGAAGAGGATAAAATCGCACAGGGACTCGCAAGACTTCACGATGAAGACCCGACATTTTTCTTCGAGGTCGATTCGGAATTGCATCAGACATTGGTCTATGGTCAGGGCGAACTTCATCTTAACTTTGTTGTGCAAAAGCTCAAAGAACGATTCAAGGTCGATGTAGAACTTAAAAAACCGCGGATTCCTTTCAGAGAAACGATTACGAAATCATCCACCAAGCGCTATCGTCATAAGAAGCAAACTGGCGGTGCAGGTGAATTTGCTGAAATCGAGATGAGTGTCGAACCGGTCGAACGAGGTGTCGGATTCGAATATGTATGGGATATTTTCGGCGGAGCTATTTCGGCGGGCTATCAAAGTTCTATCGAAAAGGGAATCAAGCAATCTATGAAAGAGGGCATTATCGCGGGCTATCCCGTAATCGATGTCAAAGCCATAGTTGTCGATGGTAAGGAGCATCCTGTCGATTCCAAAGATGTTGCATTCCAGAAATGTTCTCGCGAGGTATTTCGTCAGGCGTTTATGGATGCAGGTCCAATTATTCTCGAGCCGATACTTAATCTCGAAGTAATTGTTCCCGAGGAGTTCACCGGCGATGTTATGGGCGATATATCCTCTCGACGAGGCAGAATTCAGGGAATGGAACCTGTCGGCAAAAATCTTCAGAAAATAGCCGCTAAAGTCCCGCAGGCAGAACTCTATAAATATAGCACGATTCTTCGTTCGATGACACAGGGTAGAGGATGGTTCACGCAGGAATTTTCGCATTATGAAACTATTCCTCGCGAAATCGCCGAGAAAGTCATCGCAGAATCGAAACGAGAAGAGGAATAAATAGTAAATTAATTCATTATCAGCAGTTTCTGTGGTTTTCGATTGCTTTCGCGGGGGACGACGAGATAAATTCCCGGCGGCATATTCGAGGTATCGATGATTTTTTGTGTTCGCGAAATCGTTTTAACTCGTTTCCCGCAGATGTCGTATATCTCGGCTTCACCACCTGTGTAGCAAAATTTCCCATTAAATATTGGGTTCGGATAAATTTTTATTTCATATTCAGGCGAACGCCGTTCGCCCCTACATTGCCGACAATCTGGCATCGTTCGTCCCGACCAGTCGGGAAGGGGATTTATTTAAATTCCCTTCATAATATATTATATGAATAATTTTGTGAATTTCAAGGGGAAATATTAAGCAGTGAATTAAACTTTATTTCGCTTACATATATATTCGGCGATTTGCACAGCATTTGTTGCGGCGCCTTTGCGAAGATTATCTGCTACAATCCATAGATGGACAAAATGCGTTCTTTCGGGGTCTCTGCGAATTCTGCCGACAAAAACATCTCGTTTCCCGCTGACTGCAACAGGTGTTGGAAATTCTTTGTCTAATACGAGTCTGTGATTAAATCCTCGAATCGCACCGAAAACATCGGCGATACAGGGTTCACTTTCGAATTCGACCCAAACAGATTCGCTATGCCCATTGAACACAGGAACACGCACCGCATTAACCGATACATATAAATCGGGCATCTCGAGAATTTTTTTCGTTTCCAATCGGACTTTTTTTTCCTCGGTGAATTCGCCTGTCTCGGTCATTTTGCCGATTGCAGGAACTACATTCGAGAACAGCGGAGTTTCTTGGTTTTCCGCAAGAGGATGTGCACCGATGTAGTCATTAATAATATCGCTATCATTATATAAATCAGTAAGTTGACGCCATTCCTTAATAAATTGTTTTAAGGTAATGCTTTTACCACCCGATATTGCTTGATA
Source organism: bacterium (assembly GCA_021162205.1). Taxonomy (GTDB): domain Bacteria; phylum UBP14; class UBA6098; order B30-G16; family B30-G16; genus JAGGZE01. The sequence goes on along the minus strand of JAGGZE010000039.1, from coordinate 7,194 downwards.
TGTGGAAACAAATATCGATTTAATCCCGAATTTTTTCAATGGCGCAAGCACAAAAACAAGTTGAATCGTCGAACAATTCGGATTTGCAATCAATCTCGATTTTTTTATCGCATTGAAATTAACCTCGGGAACGATAAGCGGCACATTCCTATCCCTGCGAAATGCCGATGAATTGTCGATTACAATCGCACCATTCTCGACAAAAAGAGGAGCAAATTCTCTCGCGACATTCGCACCAGCAGAAAATAATGCTATATCGACTTTGGGAATCGAATCCTTTCGCAATGTTTGAACAGGTATATTTTCATCGCGAAACTCGACCGATTTGCCCGCCGAACGCTCCGATGCAATAGGAACGATTTCATCTATCGGGATATCGAAATCGCCGCAGGCAAGTTCGGAAAGCATCACCGAACCGACAAGTCCTGTCGCTCCAACTACCGCTATACGCATCCTTTACTCCTGCTGGGTTATAGAAGTCATATCGACATTTTCAGGCGGTGGCACAAAATCGGGTTCTTGCTTCTCCTCATCGGGTTTGGGAATCGTATCCTCGATTAAGCTTTTCACAATCCCCCAATCCTGCAATGCTGTCGATGTATCGGGTTTCACCTTTGCGAATTTCACCATATCGGCTCGTCGTAAAAGTTCCTCGGTTGTGTCGATAAATCGCGCAGCTAAAATCCTATCTAAATCGAGATTTGCATCGCGCAAATTTTCCATCGTCTCGGTGGTCGAAAGTTCCAGAGCAGTGATTCCAAATCTGCCCTCGATATATCGCCGCAAAATATCGGTCAATCTGTCGAAATATTCTTTGAATTCGTTAGTTTCCAGCAAATCGGATTCGGCGAGTGCATCGAGTTGCATAAGAGCTATTTCCCACGCAGGTTTGCGAGGAGCGATGAACTCGACTATGCTAATCCCACGCTTCCTTAAATGAAGATAAAAAAGAATCGCCAATAGCGCAATCACAATTGCAATCGCTAAAAATCCATTCATCGCAAATTTTTTATAATCGAATCTCACAGGACGAGGCGGTTTCACATCTTTAATATCCAAACTGTCCGATGCACTGTCGCCGAGCATACTCAAAAATGTAACCCGTATCGGCTGAGTAAGCACCGTATCTGCGGAATTATCCGAATGGATTACGACCGCACCCATCGGTGGAATAAGCTGGTCGTGAATGTCGAAATAGGCGAGCTTATAATGGATTTCCTGATGAAGCATATCGCCATTTTTCACCACACTATCGAGCGAAACACCGAGAACATTGAATCCTGCGATAACGGAATCTTTCGGTGCGAACAGACCGATTTTAACCGTGTCGGGATAATTCACAGCAATCGTAAGCTCGGCTATATCACCGAGTTCGACAAACGATGGTTTCAGTTGTGCAGAAACATCGACTTGTGCAAAACAAATCGAAAATAAAAATAGTAATGTTATGTATTTCAAACTTTTCATATCTAAAAAATAATTATTTAACCCATTCGGGCGGTTCGCCATCCCATTTTTCTGAATATACTATTTCTGTGAGTGCTTTTCGCGCTTTTATTTCGGGTTCCTCATCTGGATAGCCGATTGTGAACAGCGCTACGATGTGAGCATCGGCAGGGACATCGAGAATTTCCTTAGTTTCCTTCTGTTTAAATGCCGCAATCCAGCAGGAACCGAGTCCCAATGCAGTCGCCGAAAGAGCGATATGCTCGCCAGCGATTCCGATATCGACCTGATGAGCGATATTCCCATTAGTGCATACATAGTCGGCAGGATAGCCGATTGCAGCGATAATCACGGGAGCTTCGAGAATAGAATTCTGTTCCAGTGCAGGTTTATAGATTTTTCGTTTTATATTATCATCGGTGATAATAATATATTTCCATGGTTGACGATTTCTCGCCGATGGTGCAGCGCGAACAGCAGCCATTATTTTACGTAGCTTTTCTTCCTCGATAGCTTTATTCTTATATTTGCGAATGCTCCGCCGTGTATGGATTACATCGAAAAATTCCATTTTTCCCTCCCGTAAAACAGTAAATTCAATTTTACAGCTTAATAAATGATACGCAAGAATTTTATTTTTCAAATAAGAAAATTTGCTATAATCATACAAAAGTTTATTTATATCGGTGAGGGAAAAATTATGCTATCGGAAATCGAACAAAATATACTAATCGGGGCGAAAATAAAGCACGGTTTCAAATATCCATTTGGCGGATGGCTCGAAATGGAGCATCGCTACTATGGGAAATTTTCACTGTGCTGGTTTCATTCGGGAAATAAACGCGAAATGTTTCTCACTCCACCATTGCTGAAATACAATGTGGGTTGGTGCAATGCCTGCGAGGGATTTTTCATATCGAGTATTTCATCGAGTAAAAATGTTATGGCTCTCGATTTATCCGACAACGAGCATAATCGTTCGCTGATTTTCGAAATCCACAGCGGGAATGCTATTGCTACCGATTCCGATGGCAAAATATTGTGGACGGATAATAAGCGAGCAAAAGTGGGGGAGATATATTCGTTCGCCGACGATGCAGCTGTAAATCGAATCGTTCGGGAGAAATTGGATAAATCGCAAGTCGAACAGATACTCGCCGATGGTCTGCGCAAATTCGAGCTTTTCAAGAATAAATATTTTGAAACGGAAATTATTCACCGATTAAAATCCGAAATCAAGCGAGTTAAAAAAGCAATCGCTGCGGTTCACAAAGATATGGAAAAACTCGGCAAATCCGACCGAATGCGAAAAACCGCCGATGCTATAATGGCTAATCTTCACAATATCCCAAGTCGAGCGAGTTCCGCCGAGATAATCGACCCATACACAGGCAAAATGATAACTGTTCATCTCGACCCGAAAATCTCGGTGCAGAAAAATGCTGAAATGCTTTATGTGAAAGCTCGCAGGGCTGAACGAGGAATTTTTAAAGTCGAAAAACGAATCATCGAATTAAACGATAAATTATCGCAGTTGGAAAAATTGCTGCAAAATGCCGATTTCAGAACGATAGCGCAATCGCTCGGTATCGCTCTACACACTCTTTTAGGCAAACCCGTATCGCTCCAGAAACCCCAAAAAACTCACGATTACGGCTCGGGCATTAAAAAGTTCGTATCGAGCGATGGATTTATAATTCTCGTCGGTCGCAATGCCAAATCTAACAATCGTCTGACATTCGAAATCGCAGCAAAGGATGATATCTGGCTTCACGCAGAACATATCAAGGGTTCGCATACGGTCATCAAACTTGCGGGAGCGAAAGATTGCCCGAAAAGAACACTCGAACAGGCGGCATCGCTAACGGCTTTCTATTCCGATGCCAAACATTCATCGCTCGTGCCTGTCATATATACCCGCAAACGTTATGTCCATTCGATTAAGGGAAAATTAGGGCTTGTGCGATTGGATAGAAGCGAAACGATTTTTGTCGAACCGAAAAGATTGTGAATGAAGACAATGTCCTGCGTTTAGACGATTGCTTAGACCGCCTCGTCTGTGATGAGCCACCCTCTCACTTTTCATTCAATTCTTCATCATATCCATTCGGCTATCCTCACGGTCCGGTTGGACCGTCATCATAATCGATTGCTTTTCTTCACGGTCTAACTGAACCGTTACCATAAGTAATCGTTTTTTGTCAAGAATTACTTATTTTTTCACTGGTTTTTATTGAAAATATTTAGAAAATGTTTTTATATACATTCCTGAATATTTGCATATATTTTATAAAATTTATTCGTGAGGTGAATAATGATTCTTCTCAAAAATTGCTTTTATATCGCTACTTTCGATGATTCCGCCGACGAATTGCGTGGATACGATATTCTAATTAAGGGAAATGTTATCGCTCGAATCGAAAAGAATATCGAATTGTCTCCCGATAATGCCGAAAGCATTAGAATAATCGACTGCTCACACTATCTCGTTATGCCTGGAATGGTTAATACTCATCATCATTTATACCAAATGCTTACTCGAAACCTGCCCGGTGCGCAGAATGCGAAACTGTTCGATTGGCTGACATATCTATATCCGATATGGGCGAAAATCACTCCCGATGCGGTTTATTATTCGACACTTCTTGGAACCGCCGAACTTTTAAAAACAGGTGCTACAACAACCGCCGACCATCATTATCTATATCCAAAAGATTTCGATGGCGATATTATGTCGCTCCAGTTCGATGCTGCGCAGAAAATCGGGATTCGATTTTCGCCATCGCGCGGCTCGATGACATGCGGGCAAAGTCGAGGCGGACTTCCACCCGATTCGGTCGTGCAGACAACCGATGAGGTTATCGAGGATATGCAGCGAGTAATCGAGCGGTTTAATGATGTTCGTCCGCTTTCGATGAGCAAAATAATTCTCGCACCGTGCAGTCCGTTCTCGGTGGATGAAAATCTAATGCGGGAAACAGCCAAACTCGCCCGTGAATACAATGTTATTATGCACACGCATCTTGCGGAAACACAGGATGAGGAGCAATACTGCATCGATAAATACGGTATGCGTCCGCTCGAGGAGATGGAAAGACTCGGCTGGCTCGGCAGCGATGTATTTTTCGCTCATGGTATCTATTTCGATGACGATGAATTGCGAATTCTCGCCGAAACCGATACTGGAATATCACATTGTCCGACATCGAATATGCGGCTCGGCTCGGGAATCGCACGGATTAAGGAAATGCTCGGACTCGGTATTCGAGTTTCGCTCGGTGTCGATGGCTCGGCATCGAACGATACATCGGATATGCTCGGCGAGGTTAGGAATACTATGCTTTTGCAACGAGTGAAATATGGCGCGAATGCTATTTCAGCACGACAGGCATTGAAAATTGCAACGCTCGGTGGAGCGAAAATGCTCGGTTATTCGACAATCGGCAAAATCGAACCGAATGCCGGTGCAGATATAGTTATGTTCGATATGTTCGATATTCAACACGCGGGTGGATTATCCGACCCGTTAGCGACACTGATTTTCACGGGATACAATCACGAGACCGCATATACGATTGTCGATGGCAAAATCGTTGTCGAGAATGGCAAACTTGTGAAGATTGATGAAAACGAAATCGCAGCACGGGTTAATGAGATTTCTGAAAGGTTGTTCGAATGATTACACACTATTTTGTTACATTTTTGACAGGAATTGCTGCTGGCACACTCGGCGGACTTCTCGGTATCGGCGGCGGAATAATCGTGATGCCATATTTGCGATTTATCGTCGGGCTGCCGACAATGTATTCGGCTGGAACTTGCATTATCGCAGTGTTTTTCACTACATTCGGCGGCTCGATAAAGCATTATCGGCTAAATCATATAGATTTTCGAACAATCGTTCCAGTAATTGTTTCGGGAGCGATTATGTCGATTGTGTTTTCGCTAATTTTCCCGCATTTAAAATTATTCAGTCGATGGCTCGACCTTGCAATGGGCATTCTGTTCTTAATCATCTCATCGAGAATGATTGCCGAGGCAATATGGCTATCGAATGGGAAAAAATCGCTCCTGCATAACAATATATCGAAATCCAAAGGCAAATTATGGCAGAAAATCTCTATCGGTTCGATTGCTGGAATTTTACCGGGATTACTTGGAATTGGAACTGGAGCGATTCTTGTTCCTGCATTCACATTTTTTCTCGGTATGCCGATAAAAATTGCAATCGGGTCGTCGCTCGCCTGCTTTTCGCTGAATGCACTTTTCAGTTCCACTCTTAAAGCATCGCAGGGATTTGTCCAATGGGAAATAGCGATACCGATTGCTATAGGTGCATTTATCGGAGCGACCATCGGTGCAAAATTAAATAAAATATTCTCGTCGAAAATATTGCACTTGATTTTTGGCATCGTTTTTCTATATGTTTCAGCAAAATTCATCATTTTATTTTGGGGAGTAAAAATATGATAGTCGAGACCAAAATTCTCGACAGTGCAAAATCGAAACTTGTCGAGCAACTTCGAGATATGAAACTTTGGGATACCGAAATTTCGATATTGGCTCGTTCATTGACGCCCGAGCAGGCAATCGGCACACCGGGTCGTCGCGATTTCCCGATAATTATCGGCAGGGAACGAATGCTCGAAGCGACAATTTTCAATTCCAAAGGTCAAGCATTCACCGATTCCCGCAAGGAATTCATCGGCACATTAAAACAGGTGTTCGACTTGCCACTCGATTCTAATGCAAATCGTGCAATCTTTGTTGCGACAATGAATGCTATCTTACACCATTTTAAAAAAGCCGATAGAACGGTTCACTGCAAGGACGACGAGCCGGAAAAGTGTGCGCTCGAAATGGCGGATTTCATTCATCGAAATTTTCATCCCGACAATATCGCATTGATTGGTTTGAATCCAGCAGTCGCCGAGGCATTAGTGAATAAATTTGGCAGCGAAAATATCTTAATCAGCGACCTCGATGCAAAAAATATCGGTGCAGAAAAATTCGATGTGAAAATTCTCGATGGCAACAATCAAAACGAGGATTCGATAAGAAAATGCGATTTCGTCCTAATCACAGGAACGACGATTGTCAATGGCACTTTCGATGAAATTATGCGAATAGTAAAAAAATATGGGAAAAACTATATCACTTATGGAGTAACCAGCGCAGGTATTTGCTCGCTGTTCGATATTCCGAGAATCTGCCCGTATAGCCACTCCTTTTGAATTAGTGATACCAATGTCTCTGGATCCTGCACCGCAGGTCGGGAATGAAATGATGCAATATGATGAAAAACGCAATGTCATTTCGACCTAAGGGAGAAATCTATTTCAAATACACAATCCTCTTTGTTATCGTCTCGCCATCTTCCGTTGTCGCGCGCACAAGATAGAGCCCGATGCGATTGATTGGTCGGGTGTGTAGATGTAGGGGCGATGCGTTGCATCGCCCTTTTCTTGGGCGACCCACCGGGTCGCCCCTACCATTTTGTTCATTTTGCAGGAATTATAATTTTTCTATTTTGCATTATACGATTGGAAATTTGAAAGTCAACTGTTTTTTTTTGCCGATTTCCGAACAAATTTGCTTAATCACTTGTCGCAATCGGGAAAAATCGTATTATATAAATATGCTTTTGCTCGACCAAAAATTGTTTTTGTGGATGAACCATAGTTTAGCCTGCTCGTTTATGGATTTTGTTATGCCGATTTTTTCGGCGAAATCCGGCTGGATTCCGAT
>JAGGZE010000081.1 GCA_021162205.1 bacterium | reverse complement strand
TTTTTGGAGATGCTGGCGATCCCGATATCGGCAAACTGATTTACGATAACAACGACGACGCCATGAAATTCACTACGAATACATCGGAGCGAATGAGAATAACTTCTACCGGCAATGTCGGCATCGGGACAACAAGCCCGGAAAGTAGATTGACCATTAGGCAAGATGCGACACTGATGCTTAGAAATAATTCCACATATAGCACAACCGGTAATGATTTAGCGATAATCAACTTTGGAGATGCCTATTCAGGTTCTCAGGCAAGAATCCTTGTCGAAAGAGGTGCATCGGGCTCTGGTGGTGATAATCCCACCGATATTTCATTCTGGAACACTCCTGATGGAAGTGTTACTCTTACTGAAAGAATGAGAATTAGATACGATGGCAATGTCGGCATCGGAACGACAACGCCGGCAGAAAAACTGCAGGTCAATGGTAATATGCTTATGAACGCGGGTCCCTGGAGTGCTTTGATAGCCGATAGAAGCATGGGTTTCCTTATCGATCCCGATAACGACCAGACTGGTATGGAATTCCAGTGGTTCAATCACAGTGTCCTGTCATCTAATAGAATCATGCGTCTTTACGAGGATGGTGACCTTTGCCCAGGCTCGAACGGTGGTTCCGACCTCGGCAGAGACGGTACAGATGAATGGCGAGATTTGTATGTCGGCGGTATAAGTCTTAATGGTGTTTACAGGACATCATGGCCCTCAGGTGCCGACAACCTCGGAAACCACAGTGCTACACAGAACCTCGATATGAATAACTATAATATCATCGATGCCGGTGATTATACTACACGTGCGAACGATACACATCCGAAAATAGTGCTCGATTCGAGAGGTGATGGGGATAACTGGACCAATCAGGGTGCGCATATATCTATAGGCGAAAGCGGAGACCTCGGTTCTGCATCGACACACTTAACCTATGTGGGTGATGGCTATGGATATGTAGGCACGGGGTCTGTGGTTAGTGGTGTTCCAAGCGGAGGTTCATATTTCCGATTTCACTACAATTCAAATGATATCTATACTAATTCAAATGTCGCTCTTGCTGCCAATGCAACCGTTGATGGCTGCGATATTTCCGATTATAGTCCATACTTCATCAATTCTGCTGGCACAAATGGTCAAGTATGGAAATCCGACGGTGCTGGGAGAGGAGTTTGGGGCACTGACGCTACAGGTGCCGACAACCTCGGAAATCACACAGCAACAGCAAATTTAAATATGACCGGTCACGAAGTCGATGATGTTCATTATTACGATGTTACAGCGGGTAACGGTTATGGTCTCCGTTTTTGGGGTAGTAACAGTTATAAAATCCATATGGGCAATGCCGCTGAATACTTGTATGGACCTGTTACAGACTACAGTATTAAAACAAATATGAGCAATACCGCAGGTAGAGGTTGGACATGGGGAGTTACCGGAATAGCACCTATTGCAGCTATTGAATGTCAAACGGGTAACATGCAGATTGCAGGCGATATGACCGTTTCTGGTGCAGATGCATACATCAGCAGTTCGACTAATGCATGTGTTCATTTTGGACCTACCGGCAAATATGGAAGTGCCAACGGATGGACTCCTCCAAATTCATCCGGAAATGGTATCTGGATAGAGCAAGGTGCTGCTGAAGGCGGTGGATTTTATGCTGATGGAAATGTTGCATGTATATGGTCTCCCGATTACGGTCTGAGAGTTTATGATGAAGATGGTATGAATTTAATATTTGAGGTTAGTGGTCCCGGTCATGTTATCCCCGGTGATGATGATAATGCCCACGACCTCGGGTCAGCAACATACTCATGGAGAAACCTTTATATCGATGGTAAAATCTATGCCGATGGTTCTTCTCCTGCAAATATGTATCTTGGCACAGATGCAAGTGGAAATCTGACATACCTCGCAGGAAGCGGCGGCGGCGTTACCGGCAGCGGAACAATCAACCGTTTACCCGTATGGACTACCGCCACTAACCTGGGCGACTCGCGTTTGAATCAAATCAATACTAATAGCACCTGTTTTTATTCAACAGCCTCATCAGCAGTGGCGGTTTTATCCGTCTATCCATACAACACAAACCAGGAGTGGGCAATATTCGGTTCCAGTATGGACGGCGATGGAACAGACGGCACCAGTTGGGCATATCTCAATGTTGGCGGCGGCGGCGTTATGGGTGTCAATGAAGAGTTAGGGCAATATAAAGCGGGGGTATTAGGTATCGATTGGGGCGATGGCACAGGAACTTATAGTGAAAATACAGGTGGAGTAGTCGGTGTGAATAATGACCAGAGCTATTTTGGTGGTCTCTCTTATCGTAAGAATTCCCTATGGTATGCAGGTTGGTTCGACGGCGAAGTGAATATCACATCGAATGCAAGCAATAGAAATACGCTCAATGTGACTGGTGCTGTTGCTAATCCCACATCAATAGGCAGATTTACAAATACTTATGTCACTGCATCCGATGCTTATGCTGTCTATGCATACAGCCGTCCGCAGGATTACTGGGGCTACGGCGGTTACTTCGAGGGCGGCTGGTATGGCATCAAAGGAGTCGTCAATGCGACTGGAAGCAGTTTCTATCATGGTGTGCAAGGAAATGTTAGCGGCGCTACAGGTGGAACAAGCCGTGCAATCGAAGGATATGCTTCCGGCTCAGGAACAAAATACGGCGTATACGCAAGCGCATCCGGTGCAGGAACAAACTACGGTATTTATGCAACCGCGTCGGGGGGAGCCACAAACTACGCAGGCTACTTCACTGGTTTTGTCAAGGTTAATTCCACATCCAATCCCGGATTGGATGTCGGCAATGGAAGCACGGGATATGTAAAGATAGGTTCTACTGGCTGGTATGATGATGGTTCATACTTTAGTCCGCTTGGAGCTAGAAATTTCTATGTCAGAGACAATGTTCCCACATCATATATATACTCTGCTAATACTTATCTTGGTTCTACATCCGGTGATGTAATCCATTTCAGGGACAACGAGGTCAACGGTAATGATTGGGTAATCAACGACGCTGCTGGAGGAAAATGGGGCATCGGAACTACCGCTCCAACCGCCGCGTTGCATATCACTGGGACTTCATATGATGGAACTCCCGACCTGCAGGGAACACAGATAGCAGCTGGAATTATCGAACTTGCTAGGTCAACTTATCCATATATCGATTTCAACGCGAGTGCTTATGGAGCGGATTATGACGCAAGATTGATATATAATCAAACCGATGACGACCTTGAAATTGCGCTCGCAGATTTCGAGGTTACAGGTGGTCGCGCTATAATCCTCGGCGGAGTAGCTCGCACCACATGGCCCAGTGGCGGCGGCGAATGGACAGATGGTGGCACATACAAATATCCAAATGGTAACTCCGCCGTTAGAGCATACGAGTCCGGACAAGCCTATGGATTATCACATTATGGCACTTTCACATCCTATGGCTATTATGGTTACCAATCGAGTACCGGCGCAGGGGACCATGGAATATACAGCACTCAAAGGACAAGTACCGCAGCAACAAACTATGGTTACTCCACCTCGATAGATGGCGTATGTGGACATGTCTACTATGGTCAAGCGTATCACTTTGGAACTTATGGATACAGGGACGATGACTCTTACGGTAGAACAGGCGGAGTTTTTGGTGGCATAAGCACTTCTTCACCCCCTGCCAGGTGGGGTAGCCTTGGATACCAGAATAGCGGTCTTGGCGAATACGCCGTATATGGCAATGCTGGCTACGCTTCCGGTACAGGTCTCCTGCGAGCATCTGCAGATAGTAGATGGTCTGGTCCCGAGCGTATCCGTTCCGGTTTTGCCATAGGTGGCTATTCTGAATTCATGGGCGGATGGATAAACGGTGAACTATACGGCTGGCATGTCAAGGGTGATAGATATGCACAATACAGCGATGGCGATAATTACATCACTGGAATCGAGGGATTCCTCGAAGATGTTGGAGAGGAACAGAGGATTGTGGCATACACGAATGTCTCTACCGATGTAACAGTCAGCGCATCGGGCACAGGTGTACTTATAGGCGGTTCTTGTAGAATCGAATTCGACGAGACATTTGCAAAACTTGCATCGGACGAAATACCTATTGTTGTAACTGTATCACCAACGGGTCCATGTGGCGGAATTTATATCGGTCAGATAGACGAAAACGGATTTAGCATTATTGAAAATAACGGTGGAAAAAGCAATGTAGGTTTCACATGGATAGCAATGGCAAGAAGAACTGGTTATGAAGAGCGTCCTCAGCCACCTATCGAGATACTTGCGGCGGATTTCGACGCCAATATGCAGGGCGTTATGCACAACGAAAACGACCAAACATCGAACGCTCAGTCAGTCTATTGGACGGGAACCGAGCTAAGCTTCACTCAAAGACCGGAAACACCGGAAGAAATCGCGCTCAGAAACGCAAAAGCGAAATTCGAAACCGACCCTATGTCACTTACCGATGAAGAATGGAATATCATTGGCACGGACAAACAGGACTGGTTAGACCATCAGACTGCTGCTGTAACTCCATTCTTCGATGAATACGGTGCACAGATTCCGCCCGAATGGGTCGAGGAGTTGCGCTCTGAAGGTGTCGAGATGTTCACTTACGACGAGATGATGCAGCGAAAAAAGCAAACATATATCACAAATGCAAGGGCAAGAAGAACTATTCTCGAAACGGAAAATGTTCCACCTGCATCGATGGAGGATAGCCAACCGAGTCAGACATTAGAAATCGAACCCACTGTGCCTCCTGATATACCAGATTCCGACAGACCTGAATTGAATTTGCAGAAAGCGACCGATATTTCAAATGATGTCGATGATGTCCTCGATATTCCTGTCGAATCGCGCCCCGATATTGTAAGCAAACATATTAATACACTTACCGGCACAATCGTTTATGAGACGAAAGACGGCAAATATCTCGACAATAAAGGGAACATTATTCCAGCGGAGCAAGTAAAGATACTCGAATCGACAATAAAAGACCCATCACGCAAACTTGTTAATCCGAGCACAAGCACTGCGGCGAAACCGCCATCTGGCGAGGAGGAATAATCCCCTGAAACTCGGCTGACTCCAAGTTTCTGTCCCCCTTATTAAGGGGGACAGCGAGCGAAGCGAACAGAGGGTCGAAATAGTGCAACCCACGCCTTTTCCGCCAGTCGGGGATGAGTTAGAGGATGTCGGTAAAACGGTGTGGTATGTCGCACGGTATGTGAACACTCGCGGAGAAGCGGGAAACTAAAAAAACTAATTTAGCATCGATATGAATCAGGCTCAGAAAATACACTCCCCCGTAGCGCATGTGGTGATGTATGCGGCGCTTCTCGTCTTCACGCCGTTCATTATGCTGCAGAACTATCTCCAGCGCACTATCGGCGAACTGTCCGATTTCTCGCTCGAGCCATTCGGACTCAGGTTGCCGGTGATGTTTTCCATCACAGTAGTGCTATTCTGCGCATTCCTGCTCGTGTTCAGGAAAAAAATCACGCCGAAGCGGGTAATCGCTGCACTTATCTGCATACTGATGATAGCCATATCGCATAGAATATGCGATTTCTATATGTCTAACAAATTCTATGACCTGCAGAACAATTGGCACTATATCGCTTATGCAATCTTTGTGTTCATGATGTTCCGAGCGCTTGCACCAAGAAAAGTAACTGCGGCAAAAATCGTTCTATACACATACCTGTCGGCACTGGCACTGTCAATATTCGATGAGGGATTTCAATATTTCCTGTCATCGCGAGTGTTCGACATCGGCGACATCGCAAAGGATGGCTGGGGAGTATTGATTGGTTTAGTGGCGCTGTTCTTCATATACGACGAGGGAAAAATTATTGGTAGGAAAGGATGGCATATTCGCAAAGAGCGCATGAAGGATTACTCGAAAAGTGCGTGGTCGCTGCTGGCGCTGGCGGTGATACTCAATTTGATGTTGCTGTTATTCGGTTCACTGCTCACAGAACTGGAATACATCGGGTATGCGCTCATGTTCACCTTTGGGAGTTTCATTGTTGTCTTTGTGCTATTGCACCTTTCGAAAATAAAAGCGGTTCGTATCGGGATATATACAGCGCTCATAGTGGTTGTCGCGGCGCAGACGATTTCCTTTTTGCACTATCGAAAGCGAAACATCGTGTATAACGCTTATGGGCTGACAGTGTATAAGGGCATCCCAATACCGTTTTTCGATGTGATGATATTTCCTAACGGCTGGTTTCGACTGGTGGATAAGAAACACTATTTCACTCCTGGAGATAAAACCACTATATTCGAGCAAAGGGCGGATATCGTGATAATTGCCACAGGCGCTTACGGTTATGGTGGATTGGGATTCGATAAGCGTGTATCCCAGTTCGGATACAACATTTGCACGAAGCGTTGCACTCAGGCGATTCCGCTGAAAACCCCGGATGCCTGTAAAGTCTTCAACAGATTAAAAAAAGAAGGGAAGAATGTCCTCATCATCATCCACAACACATGTTAAGAAGGGCAAGCAAGCCACACATAGCAGGAAGCATCGGTATCCTGTGGGTCGGTTTCAGGCTTTTCTTACATATATCCTGGTTGTAATGTGGTTGTTTCTCATGTCGGTGGGGATTGCCACCTTACTCGACCCTGATTGGCTCGACTTTTTATCTGCGCCCGAGAAACTCGATACTGCTATGAAAATCGAAGAAGCAGGTTCCAATATGATGGACAGAGGAAATCTTGCGGAAGCGGAAAAATTATTCAAGCAAGCGCTTGAAATAAAACCGGATTTCGGAAATGCAATGGTTGGTTTGGGTCAGGTTTATAGCAAAATGGGGAAGGAAGACCAGGCAATTGAGATGTTTAGCAAAGGATTGCATAATGAGCCTCTTTTGCCCGACCTTGCTTATGGCAATCTTGGTGCTATATATGAGAATAGAGGAGAAAGCGAAAATGCTCTCAAATACTATAAAAAAGCGGCAGAAACAGCGCCGGAACCGACGGGAGCTCTTGTGAATATTGGAAGATTGTACATCGAGATGAACAGACCGGATTCAGCGGAAATTGTTTTACGGAGGGCTTTGTATAATCTTTCGGATATGAAAATTGCAAATCGAGCCTCGATGATTTTTGCAAAAAGATTCCGCCGAAATAACCCTGAAGAAGTTGAATTCATAGAAGAAAAGTTGAAAAAAGGTATAACCGAAGAGGATGTCAGTATCTACGATAAGGAAATGTTCTTACAGTCGAGGATGTATAGTCCAAGAGCGGTTGCTATTTATCATTTGCTCGGCGTCGCCCTTGCAATGACAGGAAAATTTGACGAAGGAATCGAACATATAAGAAAGGGCTTGGAGATTCAACCAGATAATCCAGATATAAAACACGATTTGCAAACAGCTATTGCGGAGAAGGAGAGAGCCGGGATATGATGTTCACTTATGAGAAAGCACAGCAGAGCAGACTGCAACAATATCTCGATGATGCAAGCAGTCGAGTTGAGCGAACCGCCCGTTGAACAGTAGTGCAACCCATGGCTTCGGTCATGGGATAGAAAAAAGATAGAAATGAGTAGAAATGTATTACTCATCATTTCGACTTAGTAATAAAGAGACCGACCGAAGTAGGGATAATGCTGGCAGGGACAGCAAGATAATGATTTAGGTAATAATGGAATTTATTCGGAAAACGATTTCGCAGCTCGAACAAAAGAAATACTCGTTCGGATTATATTTTGGATTGTTTATATCGGCTGTGTTTCTGCGGACATTTCTCGAGGTCGTGCTCGGTGTCGGCAAAATGACAACCGCAATTGCTCTAATGCTTCATTATCCGATGTTCTATCTATCACTTCTGTTGATGTTATTACTCATCCTGAAATTGTTCTCAGCCGAGAATATCGAAAAGATATTCAAGGTTCTGGTGCCCGCTTTCTGCATAATTATTCTCCCGCCGCTTGTGGATTTGCTCGTTCTCGGGAGCGGAGGATTTCACCCGAAATATTTATTCTTTCCCGATGCAAATATTAAAAATGTCGCTAAAATGTTTCTCACTTTTTTCGGGCAAAGTTCCTTGAAAACAGGTATCACACTCGGAATGCGAATCGAAATCACACTCGGGATAATAGGTGTCGGGATATATACATATATCAAAAGCCGAAATCCTTTGCGAGCGATACTATCGGGAATTATAACTTATATCGTGATTTTTGTGTATGTTTCGCAACCTGTTATGCTAAAAGCATTCGAACAGTTTCCACAGATTCTCGGTTTTGTTCGGCAGGGAAATATAAGCTGGACACAGTTCTACATGATTATAATCACTGTGCAATTCCCATTTGTTATGCTCGCATGGGGAAAAGAAAAATTCGCGGGCGTAATCGGGAATCTGCGACCTTTTCGAGTGTTCCATTTTTTACTGATGTTATTTTTCGGATTCTGGCTCGGTGTATCCGGGAAAATGGAATTATTCGGCGAAATAAATTTTTACGATTCGATATTCGCAGCAATGGCATTCTTTTTCGCATGGGAATTTTCCGTGATAACGAACGATTTGGTCGATGTCGATATCGATAGAGTCTCCAACCGAAAAAGACCGCTTGCGAATGGCAATCTCGAAAAAAATCAGATGTTTTGGCTTGCAACATTTTATTTACTCTTTGCAATTTTAAGTGCATCGCTTATCGGCGGAAGATTCGCATTTATTGTGATGTCGTTCATTGCGGTGTATTGGCTTTATTCTATGCCGCCTGCGAGATTGAAAAGGATACCGATATTTTCGGTCGCTATTGTCTCATTTGCATCGCTTATGCCCATTTTCGGCGGTGCAATAATAGCTGGAAGACATCCGATTGCGATTCCGCAGAAAGTTATATGGACGATTTTTATCGTGTTCGCACTGTCCTTTAATGCAAAGGATTTGAAGGATTATGAAGGTGATAAATCGGCTGGAATTAGGACTTTAATGACAATTTTCGGCGAACGAAACGGCAGAATTCTAATCGGTGTGCTGGATTGGGCATCGTATTGTCTATTCCTTATGATACTCGGATTATGGAATTCATCGGTTCTTCTGCTATCGGCACTTTTCGGTGGTCTAACATTTCTGATTGTCATTAAAAATCGAACCGAGAAAGCAATATCGACTGAGAAAATAATATTTATACTTTATTTCATATATTTTGCAGTTTTGACAATTTTTTTTAGACAGATTTTAGTAAATGCAATTTTTGGTTGAAATTTATTTATTATGTAGGTGTTGCAATCGGGTCCCGATTTCATCGGGAGCCCTTCGGCTCTTTTTAAATGGTTAAAAATTTATTTCGATTGAGCAGGTGCAACAATGAATTCCGACTTTGTCGGAAGAAAAGTTGCACAATAAAAACACCCGAAGGGGTGTGAATGAAAATCGATTTTATACCAACATATCCGCAATCTTTTGTGCAATCGACATCAATTCTTTAGCGGATTCGGAATCTGGATTTTCGACTACATAAGGTTTTCCTTGTTCGCCGCTTTCCATAATCGCAGGTTCTATCGGTATTCTGCCGAGAAATGGGATATTAAATTCTTTTGCCGCTTTTTCGCCGCCACCGCTTTTGAAAATATCGGTGCGTTGTCCACAATGCGGACAGACGAACCCACTCATATTTTCGACTATACCGAGAACCTCGACGCCGAGCGCCTGTGAAAATTTAACTGTTTTACGAGCATCCAAAAGCGCAACTTCCTGCGGTGTGCTTACGATAATCGAGCCATCGAGGTCGGGGAGAAGTTGACATACCGAAAGCGGTTCATCGCCCGTTCCTGGAGGAGAATCTATAACGAGCCAATCGAGGTCGCTCCAATTTATATCGCCGAGAAACTGTTGAATCGCTTTCATTTTCAAGGGACCACGCCATATCACAGGTTGGTCGGAACTTTGAAGTAATGATGCCATCGTGATTATGCGAACACCATCCTTTATAATCGGTTCGATAGATTTGTCCTCATTAACAGCAAGCGGTAAGCCCTCGATACCGGTCATTCTTCCAATCGATGGTCCGTGAATATCGACATCGAGCAAACCCGAATTCTGACCGATTTTCGAAAACCCATAGGCAAGATTAGTGGATATCGTGCTTTTGCCGACTCCACCTTTTCCCGAAATCACCAAAATCTTATGCTTGATTTTACTCATTCTATTGTGAATTTTTTCCGATGATTCATCTTTCCCCGGCAAATTTGTCATCGGTGTAGGAATGTGTTTTTCAGCCATCGTTCACCTCTTTTTTTAATTTGTTGTGATTATAAGTGAATGCTAAAATAACGCAAGTTTTTTTAATTATTTCAATGGTAAGTTTATCAAAAATTCGACACCATCGGTGAGATTTTGCACGGTGATTGTTCCCTCGTGAGCATTTATTATGCGATATGCGTAAAATAGTCCAATTCCAGTTCCCGAACCCTTTTCAGAGATGAACGGTTCGAATATTCTATCGAACATATCCGACGGGATTTTTTCACCGCTATCGAATATTCTCAATATCGATTTATCACCGATGATTTCGGCGGAAAATTCTATCGTTCCATTTTCGGATGTCGCCTCGAGAGCATTTTTCAAAACATTCCATATTGCACGAGAAATCTTATCGGTATCGATATTTGCGAGTCCATCGACATTTATTTTTTGGATAAATTCAATTTTTTTAGCAATAGCGAGTCCAGCAAAATTCTGACAAATTTGCGAAAGAAAATCCTGAATATCGACTTCCGATTTGACTGGCGATACATTTCCCGCAACAGCGATAAATTCCCGCACAATATCGTCGATATTTTTAGTCTGTGTTCTCGCGGATTTAATTATTTTATGATAATCGTCGGTATCGTCGGTCGGTTGGAATTCAACATCGAGACGCTGCAACGAAATCGATACGGCATTGAGTGGATTGCGAATTTCATGAGCGACCGCCGCAACTATTTCACCGAGTGAGCGAAGATGAATCAATCGTTCGTGTTCCCCCCGCATTTTTGTAGTTCGCGATATGACTTTGCCCAGTGCAAAAATCGCAAAAATAGCGAGCAGTGCGAGTAAAATATTTGAAAATATCGACCAGACTACTACGGTAGATAATTCCTTGTATTCCGATAGTGGTAGCCCGATTCGAAGAACTCCGCCGAATTTTCCCATTCTTGGAAATGGATAAGCGAGTTCGAAAATTCGCTCGTTTTGAAATGCCGCAAATCGAACATCGGGTCGAGATGTTGTTAAAACATTTTGCAAAAATGGGTCGGAATCTATTGAAACTACTCGATATACATCTTTCGATGCGATAAGTATCCCTCGCTCATTTTGAAGTATGATATATCTCACCGATGGCGTTTCGGCGAGTTGTCGTGCTAAAAAACCGATACCGAATTCCTTGCGAAACGGCGGATAAGAAAATATGACGAGTATATTGCCATTGCACCATTTTGCGAATCCGACAGGTCCCGTAGAAACAGGGAGTTCTGGGTCGAGTCCGAAAAATAACTGTTTTTTTTCGCCATCGCGTAATGGCTCGATGATTCGGTCTAACTGCCCGAGCCAGTCATTGACCTGCGGAGTTATCACACCGACATCGCGAACTATGATATTAGATGAATCCACTAAAACGGTGTAAGCCATTTCTGGCGGCACCTGCGATAAGTCGGAACTATTCGATTCGACCATTCTGGAATAGACTAACAATCGCATTCTAAGGTCATCGATAAGCGAGACCTGTGATTCATAAATAGAACTGGAACCCTCGACAAAAATGTTTGCAAGCGATATCGCATCTCGTTTCATCAATCTTATCAAGGATGAACGCGTTTTTTTCGCCGAAAGATATGTTGTAATTCCCGCAACAATTATAATCGCTATGACGAGAATGATGACGAATTTCGATAATTTTTGTTTCGTTTCGATAGACATAATTTTCATAATTTTTTTAATTTTTTGTAAAATAACCAATAGAAAAATATAAATCCAGAGAAATTTCTTGACATAAGAATAATTAGTATCGATTTTAAGTTTCTAAATTTAGGGGGTAAGCAATGGCAAGGAAACAAAGAACATTTTCGGATAAAATCTCCAAAGGAACAGGTCCTCGAGGTGAAAAATGTCCCGTTTGCGGTGAAGTTATTCAAACGGTCAAAATAATTCGACCATATAAAGCGGAAAATGGTTCATGGCGTTATATCGAGGAAATGGTTAATGTCTGCAAGTGCAATTCCAAAGAAATGCTTGCAGATAAACCGATAACCTAATCTGCTAATAGCGGCTCGATTACCTGTGAGCGACGATACACTATTGCGAGATTATCGGTTATGTCGATGATACACTCAATTTCGCAGGCGATACCCTGTCGATTGCAAGATGATGAACCCCTATGAATCGATAAGATTCCCCAGTTTAATCGAAGGATTTTATAATGGCGAAAATTCCATTAAAATATTTTTTTTTGTTTGTTGCATTTGTTCTACCGATGTCGATTTTTGCCGATTCTTCGAAAACGATAGAATTTATATCATCTGGCGTTCAAATCGAAACCGACGATACCGTTTTCAGCGATTTCAAATTTGGGCTTACTTTCTGGGCGATAAATCATAAATCGTTTTCGCTGGGTTTGAATGGACAATACACGGGGTTCGGCGAAAATGTCGATGCGATGCCATGTCTCGATATCGCCGGGCGGTATTCGATTAGAATGAACCGAAGATTCGCATTCGATATTTCAGCACTCGGCGGTGCGGTATTTATCGATAAGAAAATTTCACCGGATGTCGAGATTTCACTCGAAGCAAAATATTTCATCTCGCCGAGATGGCAATTCGGTATCACCGGTGGATTTCAGCAGATTTTCGACGATGCTAAAACCAATGTTCTCGGCGGTGGTATTTTCATAGAATTCCGTCCCGATTTTCACGATGAAGACAACGATTGGGTCGATGATAAAAAGGATAGATGTCTCGATACACCTCACAAAGTAATCGTGGATAAATACGGCTGCGGATTGGATTCCGATGGCGATGGCGTTTTCGATGGTTTCGATAAATGTTTGCACACTCCACTTGCCGCTCTCGTCGATTCGTTCGGTTGCCCTACCGATTCCGATAAGGATGGTGTTCCCGATGGTGTGGATAGATGCGCCGATACTCCCGACAATATCCCTGTGGATGAAACAGGTTGCCCACGAGATGTCGATAAAGATAATGTTCCAGATTATATCGATTCCTGTGCGAATACTCCCGAGGGCGCTATTGTGGACAATTATGGCTGTCCGATAGACTCCGATGAAGATGGTGTCCCCGATGGAATCGACCAGTGCCAGAAAACTCCGACAGGTTTCGAGGTCGATATATTCGGCTGTCCGACTATACCCACTGCGAACGGCATGATTATATACGACCTTTTCAATAACAATCTCGAACTCACCGCAAATGCGATGAATTCACTTTACAGAGTCGTAAAACGAATTAGAGCTTATCCCGATAGAATAACGAAAATTTCGATTTATACCGATACCGAGGGGAGTCCCAAATATAATCGCAACAGGGCGAGAAAGGTCGGCAGAAAATTGGTCGAATTTCTCAAAAAAGAGGGTGTCGATGAAGATATTGTGGAAATTGTTCCTGCGGGCGAGAAAAATCCGATAATAGCGGGTTCATCATCCAAAGCGAAGGAAAAAAATAGGCGAGCAGTTTTTGAAGTGAAAGATTAAATTCAAAATCCAAATGAATTTGTCAGCACTAATATTATGATTAAGTGAACTTTCCTTATTCTATATTTTCCCCAGTCAATAGTAGAAGGATTTTAAGAGAGCTTTCGGCTCTTTTTGAGTTTTCAGCTCTTTTTAAATTGGTTGAAATATTATTTGATTAATCAGGTGCAACAGGGAATTCAGACTTTGTCTGAAGGGAAGTTGCACAAAGAGAACACCATAATGGTGTTGCACAAAGAGAACACCCGAAGGGTGCCTTAAAGGTATTCAGCTTTGGATTTTTCTTTTATTTTGAGCCATGCTTTCATTGCATTGGTTTTGACCTCGAAAAAATCCCCATTATTTTTCACGATAATAGAATGTTGAGGATGAAAATTTTTGAATATTTTTTCCTGAACATCGATTCTGCATTCGGCATCATCCTGAGAATATCCAAGCTGTCTCACGAGTCTATTTATTCTTTGCCATTTTGGAGTTTCCACAAGAACGATTAAGTTCATCGCGTCGATAAGTTCCCATTTTGGCAAGAGAGCGGCATCGATTACGACGATTCCAGGAAATCCACTTTCTTCGAGTTCGATAATATCATTTCGGATTTTCGATGTCAGTGGTTTTTCCATTATATTATTTAATTCATCGAGTTTTCCACTGTCCTCAAAAACAATTTTACCTAATTTTTCTCTATCGATTTTTCCTTTTTCATCGAGTATTTCTCTGCCGAATGTCTCGATAATTTTTCGTTTAATTCCCCTGCTTTCGAGAAGTTCGTGCCCGATTTTATCGGCATCCAAAAGATAAGCTCCCATTTCCTCGTAAAGTTTAGCAACTACGCTTTTTCCCGTAGCTATCGGACCTGTTATTCCTACTAAATACATATCATTTCTCCAATCCTAATTTAATTAACTTTAAATGATAATACAAAAAAATTGAAAAGTCAAGGTTTGCTTTTTTGTCGAATGATTTTTTTTACCATAGCGATTGCTTTATGGTGTTCCTGTATGGTTTTGGAAAAAATGTGGGTGCCATCGCGTCGCGAGACGAAATAGATATAATCTGTCGAATCGGGATATAATGCCGCATAAATTGCATCCTCGCCTGGATTGCATATAGGACCTGGGGGCAATCCAAAATGACGATAAGTATTATATGGCGAATCATCATCGAGGTCCTTGAATATCAATGGCTTATCGAATTTTCTCAATCCATAAATCGTTGTGGGGTCGGCTTGAAGCATCATCCCGATTTTCAATCTATTATGATAGACAGATGAAATAATCGACTGCTCGGATTTACGATGAGCCTCGGACTCGATTATCGATGCTAATGTTACGACATCGAGCATAGAAAATTTAAGATTTTTAGCTCGTGCTGAATATTCTTTTTTCCATCGTTTGCTGAATTCGCCGAACATTATAGATATTATGCTGTCGGCATCGATGCCTTTGGGGATATTGTATGTTTCGGGGAAAAGAAATCCCTCGATAGTCGGTCCGTGGATATGAAATTTATGCAATATTTTTGTGTTCTGGCAGTCTGCGATAAATTCCACAGAATCGATTGCAAATTTCCGTTGAATAAGTCCCGCTATTTCGTAAATCGTAAATCCCTCTGGAATAGTGATTGTTATATCGAAACTTCCGCCGCGAGATAATTTTTTAACCAAATTCCATAGCGATACGGGTTGCTCGAATCGAAATCGTCCCGCTCTGATTTTCTTATCTATACCTGTTATGCGTGATACATATACGAAAATTCGTGGATGTTTCAGCAGTCTATTATTCACAAGGATTTGAGCGACATCGTAAGTGTTTGCTCCCGATGGTATTTCGACATATATCGGTTTTGGAAAACTTTGCGATGTATCCACAGCAAAAAGTATATATCCCAGTTCTGAACATAAAAGAATAATGACCAATAGAACAATCCAGAACCAATATTTAATTTTTTTCATCATCATCTTGCTTATTTTGTGAATCGAGATAATTTTGCAGTATCAACACTGCGGAAATCTCATTTATTTTTTTCCTATCGTGCGATGGTTTCATTCCCATAGCTCGCATTTCCCGTTCAGCCTCGACAGATGATAATCGTTCATCCCATAGTATTATTTCAAAACCCGCTTTATTCAACCTTTTAGCGATTTTTCGCGCCAACAGACTCATATTTGATTCATCCATAGAAAGATGAATCGGCAATCCAAGCAGTATTTTATTAAGTTCTTTTAACCCGGCGATTTCGACTATTTTTTTAAAAATTTCGCCCTCGTTTTTCACCGATATAACACCATAGGGCAAAGCTATTTTTTCGCTATCGTCGGAAACAGCGATACCGAGGTATTTTGTTCCAAGGTCGATTCCAAGTATTTTTGACATATTTTCGATGATTATTTCGATGAATTTTAATAATATTTCATCGACATTTAACACTCGAGACTATTATTTTGCAATATCTTTATCCAAGGCACTTTGCGGGAAACCGAGTTCCTCGACAGCTTTAATGGCGAGTTCACGGTTCGGAGCTTTTCCATGCCAGCCCGCAACATTTTCCATATACGATATTCCCTTGCCTTTAACGGTTTTTGCGATAATTGTCACAGGCATTCCCTTAACCTGTTTCGCCTGCTCGAAAGCATTATTCAATGAATTGAAATCGTGTCCCTCGGCGACAATCGGATACCAATTGAAAGCTTTCATTTTATCAAAAATAGGGTGAACATTCATCACATCCGACACGAATCCATCGATTTGCAAATCGTTGTTATCGATAATCGCCACTAAATTATCGAGATGGTAATGTCCAGCTGCCATAAATGCTTCCCATACTTGTCCCTCTTCGATTTCGCCATCGCCGAGAATCGTATATACTCGTCTGTGATTATTGTCGAGATGTTTAAAAGATAATGCTATCCCGACAGCGATAGATATTCCCTGTCCCAATGAACCTGTGGAGACCTCGATACCCGGCAAGCCCTTATCTAATGCTGGATGTCCTTGAAGGCGAGAACCGAATTTCCGCAGTGTCCACATCTCATCGCGAGGATAATATCCCGCTTCTGCAAGAACAGCGTATAATGCAGGGCAAGCGTGTCCCTTGGATAAAATTACTCTATCTCTATTTTCCCAATGTGGTTCCGACGGTCTATGTGCGAGATGCTTGAAATATAGTATCGTTAAAATTTCCGCAATCGACATCGAACCGCCTGGATGCCCCGAACCAGCGTGATAAGTCATTTTTATCACATCGAACCGAATTCTTCGGGCAATCTCGGAATATTTTTGCAAATCGTTATCATCGAGCATTATTTCCTCCATTTTAATTTTATAATTTTAATAATCTATTTCAATCATATAGAATTTGCAATAAAATTTACAAATAAAGTTCATAGTTAACAATGTAAAACTATCGCCTTCATTATAATTCCGCGGTGCAACAATTAATGACAACTCGGTTGTCAGACCCCGATTTCATCGGGATTCAGAAAAAAGTTGCACAAAAAAAACAGGCGAGCTGGAGCCATTCGGCTCTTTTTGAGTTTTCAGCTCTTTTTAAATTGGTTGAAATATTATTTGATTAATCAGGTGCAACAGGGAATTCAGACTTTGTCTGAAGGGAAGTTGCACAAAGAGAACACCCGAAGGGTGTTGCACAAAGAGAACACCATAATGGTGTTGCACAAAGAGAACACCCGAAGGGTGCAGGCGAAATCTGTGTTCATTTAGGGACATAATTGTTCATTTATGAACAGGATAAATATTGACTTATTTTTTATTTAGTGCAATTATCGATTGTGGTAGTTAGATTTATGGAGACGAATGAGATTTATCGATGAGAAATAGTTTGGCACGAAATTTGTTAATACTTTATGGAATTGAAATTTATGAAAAATATATTGGAGGCGATATTATGAAACGGTCGATAGTAATTATTATACTGATTTCCGCTGTTCTATTTGGTCAGGGAAATATTTCGAGTCCTGGTCGTGTTCTTCAAAAAATCGAGGAGGCATCGAACTTACTCGAGCAGGTTTCGTCTCGACTCGGTGAGAATCCGCCTCAGCTGGCTATCGATTATCTCGAACAGGCTCAAAGACTTATCCAGGAAGCACACAATGAATATGATAATGGTAATATGATTGCAGCGAGGAATCTTGCCGAGCAAGCTCAAAGTCTATGTCAACAGGCTTTATCGGTGCAAAGGGAAGAATCGGCGGAAATTCGCAGGGCAAGAAGAACACTCGAGCAATGCCGTTCGCTGATTGAAAAACTCGGTCCTCAGATAACATTACTCGGCGACAATTCATTGGTCGATATGTTCGGTAGGGGTTCGGAATTGTTCAAAAATGCTCGCTCGGCTTTCGATAAGGGTGAAGCTAAACTTGCGTATTCAATTGCTAAACAAGCCAATTCACTGTTTCACAAAATTTCTGCGAGACTTTCCGGTGGTGTCGATGCTGAAAATGTTATTTCGATTATCGAACGCACCGGCGAGGTTATCGCACAGACCGAGGATGAGTTCGGCGACAATATTCCTTCCGATGCTAAAGCTTTACTCGATGTGGCGAATCGATTTCAGAAATCGTCTTTGGATGCATTCGACAGGGGCGATATCGTAGCGGCTGCCAGTATGACTATGTCTGCCAGACAGAAAGCTCAGGAGGCTCACAAAATCGCCGGCGGTTCACTATTCCCCGAATTTATCAAAAATGGAATCGAGCAGGCGAAATCGGCTCTTTCTCAAATTCAACCATCGGCGGATATATATAGCGAGGTGAATAATTTAATCGAGCAGGCAGAAAATGAACTCGATAAAAAAGATTATCGGCAAGCGGCAAATCTTGTGCAGTCTGCCAAGAAAATTCTCGGTGAACAAAGTTCGAGTGAAAATCTGACACCATCGTCAGAAAGTGTTCAGAAAGCAATTTCGATGACAGATAAAATTATCGATTCAACCGAACCCGCAGATGATACATCGAAAACTATTCTCGGGCAAGCGAAAGACAAGCAGAAACAGGCTAAAGATGATTTCAAGCGTGGGAAATATTCCGAGGCACTCAATAATACTCGTGTGGCGAAACAAATCGCCGAACAGATTCAGTAGCATAAAATTACACCCATTCGGGTGTTCTCTTCGCATTGCGTTCCTGTCCCGACAAGTCGGGACATTCCCTGCAATGCCTGCGCAATCAAATAACATTTCAACCACCTTTAAGGTGTTCTCTTTGTGCAACTTTTTTCTGAATCCCGATGAAATCGGGAATTCATTGTTGCACCAGCGGAATTATTTTTCAACAGATTAAGGGAGATTGCCGATTTTCAAGAATCTCGAATCATCGTTGGAACTTTTTTCTCGGTTAAATCCAATTCGGGTGTTTCCAAAAATGTAAACAGTGTTAAGATTTCTTATAGATTATTCATAAGACATCTTGAAAATAAATTTGATTTTTCACACTGTTTATTCTTGACCGATGTTTTTTAGAATATTATATTGATAAGAATTATGTTTTAGGAATCAAGCTTAAGGAGGAAAAAATGTTGAAGATGAAAATGTTAGTGCTATTTTCCGCTATTTTGATGATAGTAGTCGGTTGTGGTGGCAAGGAAAATAAAAGCGAAAAAACAGTTCAAAAAACTACTGTTAAACCTGTATCTCAAGCTGTTAAAACAATAAACAAGGAGGTAAAATTGGATCCAAATAGTCGACCGATAGTCGTAATCGAGACCGATTATGGAAATATCGAAATCGAATTGCGTCCGGATAAAGCGCCGCAAACCTGTGCCAATTTTGTGAAACTTGCCAATAAAGGATTTTACGATAGTTTGATATTTCATCGAATAGTTCCTGGATTTGTAATTCAAGGTGGCGACCCCGAAGGCACAGGAAGAGGCGGTCCTGGATATACAGTCCCTGCGGAAATTACCGATTTGAAACACACAACGGGTGCAGTTGCCTGCGCTCGTCTGCCAGACCAGGTTAATCCATCACAGGCATCGTCGGGAAGTCAGTTCTATATCACACTCAAACCGACTCCATTTCTCGATAATCAATATACTGTTTTCGGCTATGTGAAAACCGGAATGGATGTCGTTCAGAAAATCGCCAAAGTTGAAACCGACTCACACGATAAACCACTTACTCCTGTCATTATGAAAAAAGTTTATGTGAAAAAGGAAACTCCGAAAGAAAATAAATAAATACTCTTGACAAAATAAATTTGTTTTATAAGCTTTTATATGATAAGGAGATAAACAAAAAATAAAACAAGGAGCCTATTATGACAAAAGCCGATCTTGTTGAGATTGTTGCCGAGCGGTCTGGTTTCACTAAAACCGATGTTCATGTTATTTGTGATATGCTTTTGGATATCATCAAAGAGGTTATGTCGGATGGGCATAATATCGAGATTCGCCGTTTTGGGACATTCAAGCTTAAGGTGCGCCGTCCAAGAATGGCTCGAAACCCAAGAACAGGCGACCCTGTCCCGATTCTCGAACGAGTTGTCCCTGTGTTCAAACCATCCAATGAATTTAAAGAAATGATTACTATTTCTCCCGAGGGACTTAAAAAACAGGAAAAAGTCTGATTTCGAGTTATGAGAAAATGGATTAAAATCGGTCTCATCGCTATTTCTATTGCGCTCGGTGTAATTCTCATTATCGAGGGCGTGAAATTAGAAGATATTGCTGAAATTATCACAAATGGCACTACATTGTGTCTATCCTGTATCGGAATAGGATAAATTTAATTCAGTTAATTTTAAGCGATTTTCTTATTGGAGAATTGTTTTTAATATTAAAATAATTCGATTCCATTTATAGTAATCCTAATCTGGTGATAATATGAAAACTAAAAAACTTTCCATAATTCGATATATCGTATTAGCCATATCTGCCTTACTTATGAATGGTTATATATATGGTTGGCTGTTCAAACCTCATCTTTATACGGGTAATTTGAAAAGTATTATCGTGCCGGTGCTAAACTGTTATGCCTGTCCGAGTGCGATTGCAAGTTGCCCTGTAGGAACGATTCAGCATTTTATGGTAATCGGCTTCTTCCCATTGTTTGCACTGGGAATATTAATTATTATCGGTGCATTGTTTGGAAGATTATTCTGTGGATGGGTTTGCCCATTCGGACTCATTCAAGATTTGCTGAATAAAATCCCCACTCCAAAATGGCGGATGCCCAAATGGATGCGTTTCGGGAAATACTTATTTCTTGTATTCACTGTTTTTCTTGTGCCATATTTGATTTCGGATACAGTATTTTGCAAGATATGCCCGATGGGCGCACTCGAAGGAGGCATTCCACAGATGCTTTTAAAACCCGAACTGCATCATCTCGCAGGATTTCTGTATTGGAGAAAATTGGTAATTCTCGCTATCACTATATTTCTTGTAATCTTCATAAAAAGATTTTTCTGCCGCGCGATATGTCCTGTCGGTGCGTTTTTCGCCATATTCAATAAAATAAGCGTTTTACGGATGAAAGTTCATATGCCGAAATGTGTTTCTTGTGATATATGTAAAAAAGATTGTCCTGTGGATATAAATATTTACGACGACCCGAATTCGCCCGAGTGTATCCGCTGTGGACTTTGCACAAATTCATGTCCATTCGGTGCTGTCAAATTCACAACTGTTTTTTCATCTGATAAATCCGATAAGAAAATCGATGTGAAAATCGATGTGAAAAACGAAGCGAAAATTGAATCATAAATTGTAGAAAATCAGAAAATATGTCCGATAATAAAAAAATAAATCGACCAGAATGGGACGAATATTTTATGGCGATGGCATTTCTCGTATCCAAGCGTTCTACATGCACGAGACGCAAGGTCGGTGCGGTTTTGGTTCGCGATAGAAGAATTCTCGCCACTGGCTACAATGGTCCGCCATCGGGATTTCCGCACTGCGATGAAATCGGATGCCTTCGCGATGAACTGAATATACCATCTGGCGAAAGACAGGAACTTTGCTGGGGAATTCATGCCGAACAAAACGCTGTTATTCAGGCGGCACTTTTCGGTGTCTCGACACAAAATTCTACATTGTATTGCACGACAAAGCCATGTATCACCTGTGCAAAAATTCTCGCCAATGCCGGTGTGAAAAAAATTTATGTCGCCGAGGAGTATCCCGATGAATTTTCAGATAAATTGTTAAAAACACTCGGCATTCCAGTTATTTTTATGGAAAAACCCGATATGAAATTCTTGCTCGAAGACGAAAATGAAAAACTTATAGATGATTATGAATGATATTATAAAAAATAGAATGCGAATTTATGGTGAACATTTTACGCCTATTGAAATATTTGAGGATTTTATTCTTCCTAAGATAAATAATATAATTCATTATTACATTTTCGTGGATTTATTCGCCGGCGAAGGAAACCTTATTCTTCCAATCTTAAAACTGATACCTGAAAATGATAGAATTGAATTTTTCAAAAAACATATATTTCTTTTCGATATACAGAAAGAACTTATTGAGAAAGCGATTTCACATGCAATGAAATATGGTATTCCAAAAGAAGTGGCGAAAAAAAACATTATGCAGCAAGATACTATAAAAAATTATCCAACTTTTTTATTGGATTTTAATATGCCAATTTACCATATAACAAATCCCCCATATCTTTATCTTGGATATATTTCTAAAAATG